>JAGBTL010000232.1 GCA_017631355.1 Clostridia bacterium | reverse complement strand
TCAAGGAGCCACTTTGTAAGTGACAGGAATTTTTCATCAAGACCATCGCGGAAGATAGCCGATTTATCATTGGGACCCCAATGGAGCCAGAAGCTTTCAACAGGGTGAATAACACCAACCTTAACAACAGGCTTACCCCTTGTAAGGGCTGTGTTTACACGCGCAAAGTGGTCTTCAATTACACCATATTCCTTGTACCACGGTGATTGATATGAAATGGATGCAGGGTAGTCACGCTTTGCTTCGCCCGCCATTGCGTACCATGAAAGGTGGGGCACTCTTACGGTAATGCCGAGAGCAGCCTGCCAGTCACCCTGATGCTTGTATTTTCTGAAGTCACAGTCCCAACCCGTAACACCGTAAAGCTCAGAGAGAACGCCCTCGTAGCCGAACTGATGTGCCGCAGACTGTGCCTGCTTTGCGGTTGTAAATTCGTGTGCGTTACACAAAAGGTCAATACCGGGCAGCTGGAAGCTGCGGTATGAGCGCATTGCCTCGCCAAGGGCTGCAGTCTGGCTGTGGAGTGTGGGCTCCTCCATCATGTGGCCTGTAAGTGCAATGTTGTTTTCAGCACACCAGCCGCCAACCGTGTCAGCAAATGACTGTGCAAATAGCTCTGCAATAAAGTCGTGGTAACGATAGCGATGGAGTGAGGGTGCATTGTCCTTAAGGTTCCAGAAAATTTCGGGGAGGGTGTCAAAAATATCTGCACCGTATGCCTCTTTATAAAGCTCAGGCACCTTGTCTGTCCAAGGCATTGCAACGTCCTCTGTATCAAAGGAGTTTTCAAAGGTCTGCTTTCTTGTGAACTGTGGCTCGTCGGTGAAAATTGCGGGAACGGTTTTGTCAAACTCGTCGCCAACCTTTGCTTTATATTTTTCGTGAGTAACCTCAATGAATTTTTCAATAGCCTCTTTGTTGAGGGTGTCGGCATAGGCCTGGTCGTTGTACCAGCTGTTCTGACTTGCAATTTCAAGGAGGGCATACCACTTTGTGCCCTCTGCAGCATCATCCTCACCGATACGCTTGTAGCTTTCCAGCAAGCCGTCCTTATCAAGCTTAACGTCATAGCAGGCAAGTATTTCACCATTGCCTGAGCGTGTGGCCTCTGCACGGGAGCTGCTGTCAAGCGCGCTTGCAGCAGCGTGGGGGTCAACTGTAAGCAGCAGGCTTCTTGCTCTGTATTTATAGTCCTTTGTTACAAGTCCGCCTGCGGCACCTGAGGGCCAACGATCCTCGTCATAAAGCCATGCAAGCATTTCCTCGCTTTTTGCCTTGTCAACACAATCCTTCATAAGGTCCATGTATTCCTCGCTCAGGTACTCGTTCTTAAGACCGGTTCGCACGTGAAGGTGGAAGCCGCCAAGACCCATTTCCTTGAACACCTCTATCTGTCGGCAAAGCTCCTCTGTTGTGAGCCTATTATTGAGTGCCCAGAAGGGCGTTCCGCGGTATTCCGAGGTAGGATTTTTAAATAATTCGTCACTTAAGGCTGACTGACCATTCTTTTTATAAAGCATAAAAACCTCCCGATAACTTTTTTAAAATTGTAACATAGCGTATTGTCAAAATCAATAAATATAATGAAAAATAAATACTTGAAATGGTACATTTTGTATGGTATCATAAAGTGTAAACTTATATTCCTTTGTGGAGGTAAATTATGAAGCACAGTGATCTTATTAAGCAGATGACACTTGAGGAAAAAGCTAATTTTTGTTCAGGTCTTGACTATTGGCACACTCCCGGATTAGAAAAATTAGATATTCCGGTTGTAATGTGGACTGACGGCCCTCACGGCATCAGAAAGCGTAACGAAAAGAAGGACAAGGACCAGCAGATGAGCCTTAAGGGCGTTCCTGCAATCTGCTTCCCCACAGCGGCAACAACAGCCTGCTCATGGGACCCCGAGCTTATTTATGAAATGGGCGTTCTCCTTGGTGAGGAGTGCCTTAAGGAGCAGGTAAGCGTTCTTCTCGGCCCCGGCACCAATATCAAGCGTTCACCCCTTTGCGGCAGAAACTTTGAATATTTCTCTGAGGACCCCTACCTTGCAGGTGAAATCTCAGCTGCATTTGTAAACGGTGTTCAGTCAAAGGGCATCGGCACGTCACTCAAGCACTTTGCAGGTAACAACCAGGAAACTCGTCGTATGACAGTTGACAGCGTTGTTGATGAGCGTGCCTTCCGTGAGATTTACCTCACATCATTTGAAAAGACAGTTAAGCAGGCTCAGCCCTGGACAATTATGTGCGCTTACAACAGACTTAACGGTACATACTGCGCAGAAAACAAATGGCTCCTTACAGACGTTCTTCGTGATGAATGGGGCTTTGAGGGTATGATTGTTACCGACTGGGGCGCAGAAAATGACCGTGTTGCAGGTCTTCTTGCAGGTCAGGAGCTTGAAATGCCCACCTCTAACGGCGAAGGCGACAGACAGATTGTTGAGGCTGTTAAGGACGGCAGAATTCCCGAGGAATTCCTTGACAAAATGGTTGACAACGTGCTTGACGTTATCCTCCGTTCAAAGGACGTTCTCGGTGAATATGAATACGACACAGCGGCACACCATCAGAAGGCTCGTGAAATCGCTGCACAGTGTATGGTTCTTCTCAAGAACGACAACGCACTTCTTCCCCTTAAGAGAACTGCTAACGTTGCGGTTATCGGTGAAATGGCTAAAAAGCCCCGTTATCAGGGTGCAGGCTCATCAATCGTAAATGCTATCAAGATTGATACTGCTTTTGATTCTATCGTTGAAAAGGGCGCAAGCGTTACATACGCTGCAGGCTATTCAACAGCAAAGAAAAACAAAATTTCCGACGAGCAGTTCATTGCCGAGGCTGTTGAAGCAGCAAAGGGCAAGGATGCTGCAATTCTCTTCATCGGTCTTACCGAGGAGTTTGAGTCAGAGGGCTTTGACCGTACACACATCGGCATTCCCGCGCTCCACACAAAGCTTGTTGATGCTGTTACAGCAGTAAACCCCAACGTTATCGTTGCAATTTCAGGCGGTGCAGTAATTGAAATGCCTTGGGCAAATAAGGTTCAGGCAATTCTTAACTGCTACCTCGGTGGTGAGGCATCAGGCAGTGCAGCGGCAGATATCCTCTTTGGTGACGTTAACCCCTCAGGTAAGCTTGCTGAAACATATCCGCTTTCACTTTCTGATAACCCCAGCTTCAACTACTTCCCCGGTAACGTTTCAACAGTTGAGTACCGTGAAAGCGTTTTTGTTGGTTACAGATACTATGACACAGCAAAGAAGAACGTTCAGTTCCCCTTCGGCTATGGTCTTTCATACACAAGCTTTGAATACAGCGACCTTACAGTTTCTGCAGACAGCATTAAGGATACTGACGAGGTAACCGTATCATTCAAGGTTAAAAATACAGGCTCTGTTGATGGTGCCGAGGTTGCACAGCTTTACGTTAAGGATAACGAGAGCACAATCTACCGCCCCGAAAAAGAGCTTCGCGCATTTAAAAAGGTATTCCTTAAAGCAGGTGAGGAGCAGACAGTTACCCTCACTCTCGGCAAGCGCGCATTTGCTTATTACAACGTGAACATCCACGATTGGCACGTTGAAACAGGCGCATTCACAATCTGTGTTGGTGCTTCAAGCCGTGATATTAAGCTCACAGCGGAAATCACAGTTGAATCAACTGTTGATGCAGCAGCTCCCGACTACAAGGCAGTTGCTCCTGCATACTATTCAGCAGACGTTATGAACGTTCCAGATGAGCAGTTTGTGGCTGTTCTCGGCAGAGAGCTTCCTCCTACAGCGGTTGTTGCATATCCCAACCTTACAATTGCTAACACTCTTGAGGATTCCGAGGTTGGTAAAAACGGTAAGAAGATTGTTAAGCTCCTTCGCAAGTTTGTTGGTACCGAGGGTATGGCTTGTGCTATCGCTCTCCAGACACCTGTTAAGAACTTCATCTCTATGAGCCTTGGTGTGTTCTCACCCAAAATGGCACAGGAGCTCCTTGACGTGCTTAACGACAAGAAGCCTCTTGTTGGTGGTCTTGCAGCAATGATAATCAAGGCAATACCTAAGGTTATTGCAGGTTTACCGGCTCTTATGAAGTCTATTTGACGTTCTTTTGGCGCATAGCACGTTTTTCTGCCCGTTGGACGTATCTGCATACGGCAGAGAAAACCCACTCTGCATAAACTATAAATACAAAAAATAATTTCTTGAAAAAGGTGATTTGTATGAAAACTTGTACTATTTGTAATGCATTAATGGATGATAATGCTTTGTTCTGCACCTCTTGCGGAAGCAAGTTCGGTGAAGCTGCACCTGTAGTAGAGGCTGAGCCTCAGCAGGCTCCTGCTCAGGAAGCATATATTCCACCCGTACAGCCCGCTCCCGGTGCACCTGTTTATACACAGGTGCCTCCTGCACAGCCTGTATATCAGCCCCCTGTAGCAGACCCCTCTGACCACACAGCAGAGTTTTCTGCAGAAGAGGTTGCTGAGTACAAGCTTTATGCAACGTTCGTTTACATCAGTGGTCTTCTTGGTATCATCCTTGCTCTCATTGCAAACAAGGAATCAGCTTACCTTAAGTTTCATATCAAGCAGAAAATGAAGATGATGCTTACAATGATGGCTATTATGGTGGTAGCATCAGTTACCGCTATCCTTGTTCTTCCCTTGCTTGTGGCATCAGTGTTATCACTTATCATTTCTATTGCAAACATTATCTGTATTGTAAAGACAGTACAGGGCAAGTCTGTTGAGCCCATGCTCGTTAAGGACATCAAAATTTTGAAATAAGCATTTTGTTAGGAGAGGTTTATCCGTGAAATTATGTAATGCCTGTGGCGCATCTGTGGATGACGGTGCATTAAAGTGTCCCCAGTGCCAGTCAGAGGAT
>JAGBTL010000231.1 GCA_017631355.1 Clostridia bacterium | reverse complement strand
TGATGGCATAAGTGCACGCCAGTGTGTTGTGGTGGGCGTGTAGTGAACGTATTCCTCGTGGCTCATTGGGTGAACGTATTCACCCTCGCAGTAAAGAGCCTCACCAAGAGTGCCGCTCTGATATATTTCTGTAAGCTTGCTTGTTACTGCAAAGTAAGCGTAGTTTTCTGCAAGCATATAAATTGCACCGCTCTTTTCACTTGCACGGCAAATCTGAACACACTCTGCCATTGTAACGGCAGGCATTGTTTCGCTGAGTACGTGAATGCCCTTTTCAAGGGCAATTACCGCATATTTTGCGTGCTGATGGAAGAAGTTTGTGAGAACAACTGCATCAAGACCGCTGTTGATAAATTCATCAAAGTCTGTGTAGAACTTTGTTTCCTCACAGCAATATTTTTTGATGTTTTCATAGGTGCTTTCGTCATAGTCGCACACAGCGCTGATATATGCCATATCAGTAAGTGTAAGACCCTGTGCAATACCGCAGCCGCGTCTTGCGCCGAAAATGCCAACCTTTAATTTTTTATCCATAATTCCAACTCCTCCTTGGAAATGTTTTACTTAAGAATGTATTTTGTGCTTACTTCTGTTTCAAAGCTAATGGTGTTACCATTACGCTCAAAGGGGATTTCCTTGTTATCGGAAGCCCTTGTAACAGTCTTTATATTGTTACACTCCACAGTACAGCGCCTTCCTGCAAGGCTTTCAATTTCAACCTCTGAAGCCTTGCCGTTCTTAAGCTCTGCCGAAACAAGGAATGCCCCGTCGGCACGAAGCCTTTTGAATGCTGCAGGTGAGCTTTTATCCCAGCAGGGGAACAGCCTTATTACGCCCTCGTGGCTTTGCATAAGCATTTCGTTGATGGTTGCAGGCACGGTTGTCAGGTGCTCAATGCCGCCGCCGTGGTGACGGAAAAGCCTGTTGGGAAGACCAAATTCCTTTATATTGTCACGAATGCCGTCCATAACAAAGTGTGGGTCAACGCCAAGTCGTGCTCCTGCAGGCAGATATGAGTTTGAGCCGTTGTCATCAAGTCGCCTGTCGTTTATAAAATAGGTGTTTCTTGCAATTTTCAGGAGCTTGTCGCCCGATGCAAGACCTATCTGTGATGCAGGGTAAATGTGCTGAAGGCCAACTGTGTTTTCATCTCTCCAGCGGATGCCGAAGGTTGAATATCTGAAGCAGCGCTTACCCTTTTTGATAAAGGTGGGGAAGTCGCTGAGATTTTCAATAATATCCTCCCACAGAGCATATTTTTCCGAGTTCAGCCCAAGCTCCCTTGCCATATCGTAAATGCCGTTAAACAGCAGCTTTACAAGACCCAGGGAATTTATGGCGTTTACGGTGTTTATCTGCCCGATGTGGGTGAGGGAATTAAACTTCTCACCGCGGTAGTAGGGGATTTCGTGGGCAGCATCACCCTTGAGGATGTATTTGCCCTTCCTCTTTACAAGGTAATCCTCCCAGAAAAGGGCGGTGTTTAAAATGAAATCGTAGTAATTCTCATGTGCATAGCTCTTGTCATAGGTTGCATACCAATGCATTATGGGGATAAGGCAGGCATAAGCCGCGTGGCTCTTTTGGCCAAGGAACAATATGCCGTGCTCCTTGCAGTCGGGCTGACTGTAAACGTCCATGGCCTTTGGTCCGAAGCTGACAGGGAAAGCATAGCCCCTGCAGCCGAACAGACCTGCCATACGCTCTGCTTCGGCCTTCATATCGTTGATGGGAGCCATATATCCGTGGAAAAGCTCGGGGTGATTTGAAGAGAAGATGCAGTAATATGGTGCCTCGTAGTTATAGTTCATGTGGTAATCTCCCGCCCAGGGGAAAAAGTCGTCGGTTATAAAGTTGCCGAACAGTCCGGGTGGGAAATCAGCGTTGCCCATGCAGCCTGCAAGGTGGTAAAGGCTTGAGTTGTAGTAGCCCTCAACCTCCTTGTCCTCAAGTGTTACGCTTGAGGCGGAGAAAAAGCTCTCCCATTTTTCCTGTGTTCTGCATTTGTCGGCATCATAGTCGCACTCTGCGGCAAGTCGGAAAGCCTCGCTTACGTAATCCTCGCTGTCAAAGTTTGAGGCAACCGAAAGGCAATATGTAACGGTGCCCTCATTTGCTGAAAGCTCCTTAAGGCAAACGGCTACTGCAGTTTCGCGGGTAACAGTATCATCACAGAAGCGGCGCGAATGACACTTGCAGCCGTCCCTTTCCTCAACAGAGTTCTGAGAGCCGCAGGTTGTGGGAAGCACCACCTCTGCAGCAGGGGCGCTGCCCTGTGCCGTCACCTTGAAGCAAACGCGGTTTTCGGGAGCAACAAAAAGCTCCAGCTCCATATTGCCGAAGGTGCACAAAAGCAAGCCCTTGTCAAAATATTGCTTTATGTTATAGGAAGAAAAATCAACGCCCTTAATCCGCAAATCGCCAACGGTCTTAATGCCGCCCTCTGTGTGTGCACCCGGAGTGAATTTCCAGAAATCGCACTTTGAAAGGTGGATAACGAGGTCGTTTTCATCATTATCAAAAACAATGCCCAGGTCACCGTTACCGCTCATGGCGCCCGCAGGGATTTTGTAAACAACCTTACCGTCAACCGTGTTAACGGGTGGGGACGTTATTTCGTTAAAATAAGTATTCATATCATCACCAACTATACCCCATTATAAATGTTTTTTATATATAGTCAAGAGCTTTTTCAACACCTTTTTTCTGATTGACAAAGCATTTGTGTGAGGTTATACTAAAACTATAAATAAACCCCAAAAGGAGAAATAATAATGAGCTACGAGGGTTACAAATGGTACGTTGGCGTACCCCATTGCCACACGGTTGCATCTGACGGAGGGCTCACACTTGATGAGCTTATACAGAATGCCAAGAAGAACAAGCTTGATTTCCTTATGATTACCGACCACAATGTTAATTGCAAGGTTTTACCTGAGGTAGAGGGACTCACACTTATTTACGGTGCCGAGCTTACAAAGGATGGCGGCCATTGTAATATGTGGGGTGTTAAGGACGTTATTGATCAGGTGGATTATGACACCTGCGAAACCTACGAGGACTTTTTGCGCGTTAAAAACGAGGCGAAAAACCGCGGTGCGGTCATTTGTATGAACCACCCTCATTGCAAGCAGTGCCCCTGGACATGGGAAAAGAATGCTTGGGACGTGGACGTGCTTGAGGTGTGGAATGCCCCCACACACTTTGACAATCTTGAGTGTACCGACTGGTGGCATGAGCAGATGCGCAACGGCAGAAAGCTGCCTGTTGTGGGCGGTAGCGACTTCCACAGGGATTACTATGGCTTGACAAATCTCCTTGCATGGCCTGCAACCTACGTTTATGCAAAATCAAACACTCCCGAGGATATTCTTGACGCTATTGTAAAGGGTCACACAACAATTACCTTTGCTGTGGGCACTACCTTTATTGATATTGTCAGCGGTGATTCTATCCTTGGTGACACAGTAAAATTAACCGATGATACAACGGTTACAATCAACGTTAAAAAGCTTCACAGGGGACACAAGCTCATTGTATTTGATAAGGATGGCGAGTGCTTTACATATACCGCCAAGAAAACAGAAAAGAACTATTCTGTTACACTCCCTGTTAAAAAGGAAGGCTTTATTTGTGCACACGTGGTGTTCCAGCCCGGCTTCTTCTACAGCAAGGTTCACGATTTTGCAATAGCATCTCGTATCCCCGAGCAAAAGGGCATGAAGCTTCCGCCATTACCCTTTGCACAGAGTGGCGCAATTTATTTTGAAAAGTAATATACATAAAGAAAACCGAAAGTCCAATAAAAGGGCTTTCGGTTGTTTATTATTGACAAAGTAAATTTTATGTGCTAATTTATACATAGAGAGTCGAGGCATAGACACTCTATGTATAAACTTTTAAAAGGAGGTACGGTTATGAATGTTAAAAAAGAGCTTACAAAGGGTAGCAGTGCAATGCTTGTTTTGTCTGTTCTTGAAAAAGAGGAGCTTTATGGCTATATGATAATCAAGCGTATCGCAGAAAAAAGCGACGATACATTTATGTTTAAAGAGGGTACGTTGTATCCTATTCTCCACAACTTTGAGGCTAACGGATATGTAAAATCATATACCGTGGAAGCCGACGGAAGAAAAAGAAAATATTATAAGATAACCCAAAAAGGCATTAAGGTGCTTGCGGAGGTAAAGGCGGAGTGGGAAAACTATACCTCTGCTGTAAGAAAGGTGATTGACGTAAAGCCTGCAACCATTTCCGTCTGATTCGGGGGTGAGGTTATGAACAGAATAACAGAATTTGTTGATAAATTTGTTCCCAAGAATCTTCCCAAGAAGCGAGCCGAAGCACTGAAAAGCGAGCTTACCTGCCACATACTTGACAAAGTTGATTATTATAAAGAAATCGGCTACGATGAAAGCGTAAGCATTAACAAGGCTATTGAGGATTTCGGCACAGAGGAAAAGGATATCAGTTACATATATCAGGAGTTTGAAGAGCTGTATTCCGAAAAGAAGATATACGGAGTGCTTTCTTTTTTTGGAATAGCACTTGTGAATTTGTTGTGTATACCGCTTGAGTTTTGGATTCTTACCGCTGATGTTAATCCGAATTTTGATTATTTCGGTTTATGGGGCAGCTTTCTTTTAGTTTTTGGTGTGCTTTCACTTGTTGCTTTTGCATATTTCAGAAGGTATCGCAAAATGCTTATATCTATCGGTGTTATAAATCTGTTGATTTCCGGCTCACTTATTATGAATTTCTTCTGGCAGATGATGTTTTACTGTATCGGCTATAACGTTCTTTACATACTTGACGTTCTTAAGCTGTTTTCGTCGGAAAGCCTGACGATGCAAGCTATTGATCTTGAGGTTGGCTTTTGGTTATACCTGACAGCTCCAATTATACTTGCGATATTCTGTTTTATTACTGCCGCAAGAATAAAAAAAGGCACAACAAAGTCTGTAAAGAATCCGCGAAAAAGCTACTTGATATTTACTTGCGTATATTTTGTTTTCGCTTTGGTGAATATACTTTTATCCCACGTGAGTATGGCACATTTAATGAATTAAAATAAGCTATCGGCAGTTGAAATCAATCAACTGCCGATTTTTTATTCATTCATAAGCTCAATATATTTTTT
>JAGBTL010000230.1 GCA_017631355.1 Clostridia bacterium | reverse complement strand
TCCTTCGCAGGTGTTGATAATGCCTTTGCTATTCAGGCTGGTCGTGAGGTAAGAATTATGGTTAAGCCCGAGGCAGTTTCCGATGATCAGATGGTTCTTCTTGCTCGTGATATCGTTCAGAAGATTGAAGGCGAGCTTGAATATCCCGGTCAGATTAAGGTTAACGTAATCAGGGAAAGCCGTGCAATTGATTTTGCAAAATAATTAAGAATCAAGCGGAACCCCAACCAAGGCGGTTTCGCTTGTTTTGTCATTTTAAATCTATATATAGAAACGATGGTACACAATATGCGTTTGCTTTTTTTAGGTGACGTTGTTGGTGAGGGTGGCTGTGACTTTTTGCTTCGCAGATTGCCCGATTTTAAAAGAAAAAATAATATTGACGTTTGCATTGCCAATGGTGAAAACTCTGCACAGGGTAACGGTGTAACACCAAAATCGGTGAATATGCTGCTTGACAGTGGTGTTGATATGCTCACAATGGGCAACCACGTGTTCAAGCGCCCTGAGATAATGGATTTCCTTGAGGATGACGTTCCTGTTGTCAGACCCTATAACTACCCTGCAGGTGCACCCGGTAAGGGCATCAACATAATTGACAAAGGCAGGTACAGGGTTGCGGTTATTAATATGCTTGGTACTGTTTTTTCAGAGCCGCTTGCTAATCCTTTTATTGAAATAGACAAGGCTTTGGGAGAGGTTGACGGCTGCAAAACCGTGATTGTTGACTTCCACGCAGAGGCAACTGCGGAAAAACGAGCCTTTGGCTTTTACATTGACGGCAAGGTTACTGCAGTTCTTGGAACCCATACACACGTTCAGACTGCAGATGAGCAGCTTTTACCCAACGGCACTGCATATATTACAGATGCAGGTATGGTGGGACCCACACAATCTGTTCTTGGAATTACTCCGGAGCTTGTTGTCAGAAAGTTTAAAACAAATCTGCCTGTACGCTTTGAAAACCCGAAAGGGGAATATACAATGAACGGCTGCATTATTGAGATTGATGAAAAAACAGGCAAGGCAGCGTCCATAGAAAGGGTGAGTGTTAAGGGATGAAAAAATTTATTTCTGTTATACTTGTTATTTCTATGCTTATGGTGCTTTGCGCCTGCGGTAAAAATGAAAACAACGAGCCCACCCAGACAGAGGAATACGTTTTGCCCACACAGATTATTGATGCAGACATTTCCTTGCCCTACACAAGCTCTGACGTTTTTTATCCATATTCTGCCAAAAGTGGCTATAATCGTGATTTGATTCCCGTCATATATGAAAGCCTGTTTACACCAACCCTTGACGGTAATGCGCTTCCTCAGCTTGCAATCAGCGGCACTATTGAGGGCAAAAGGGTTACTGTTAAGCTCCTTTCAGGTGTTAAATTCACAGACGGCGTGCTCCTTACGGCAGATTACGTTAAGGTGTCCTATGACAGAGCAAAAAGCAATGCCTACTACAAGGCATCACTCAGCAACGTTTCATCTGTAACAGTCAAGGATAAATATACGATTGTTTTTAACCTTATAAATCCTGATTATATGGCATTAAACGTGCTTACCTTTCCAATAATAAGACTGTCAGGCAAGGAATATATCGGCAGCGGTAAATATTCCGTTGAATACCTTGACGACATTCCTTACCTTCAGGTTAACGTTAACCACCGCGATTTCAACGTGGATTGGAACAAGCAGATTGCTCTTTGCGATATGGCAGGTGTTTCAAGCCCTGTTTATCCCTTTAAGGCAAACGAAATAAGCGTTTATAAAAATGACCTGAGCGGGGGCACCTATACAAACCTGTCCTCAAAAACCATTTCACAGAACACAAACAATTTCGTTTACGTTGGTGTTAACAGCAAGTGGCAGGGTAGTGTTACCTGTAACAAGTGGGTGCGACAGGCAATAAACATCGGCATTGACCGTTCTGTTATTACCGCATCCTCGTTCCTTGGTCAGGGTGTGCCGACTGTAACACCCTTCAGAGAGCAGAATTACCGCCTTGATCTTACAAATATTGCAGGTGTCAAGGGCGATACTGAAAAGGCAGTTGCCATTTTAGAGCGCAACGGCTATAACAAGGTGAATGATAAGGGCTTCAGAACAAACGGCAGCAACACACTTAGCGTAAGCATTCTTGTGTGCTCACAGAATCAGTACAAGCTGCACGTTGCAGAGGCGCTGAAAAAGTCACTTGTGGAGCTTGGTTTTAATGCTTATATTGTTGACAAGAAAACCGAGGAAGAGTTTAAAAAGGCCTTGAGTGAGGGTCACTATGGTCTTTATATCGGTGAAACGGTTATGACCGATAACTGTGATATGTCAGGCTTTTTCACGGAGAATGGCGCAACAAGCTACGGTGTGGATAGCGAGTTCTTTGCAGAATATTCAGCCTACCGCAGCGGTGAGCTGTCTGCTACTGAATTTGCAGAAAGCCTTGTCACCAACGTGCCCATAATATCCCTCTTTTACAGGAAGGCGGTTATATCCGTTAACCCCAACGTTATAGGCATTGATGAAACCGGCAACGTTTATGCCGGTGTGTGTAACTGGAAAGTATCGGATAATATATAATTTAAGGCTTGTTTTTATATGTGCCTTGGTTTATAATATATTGGTATTTATTTCAAAGGAGTTGTCATAATGGATCCTATTAAAGTTGACTTTTCCGGTAAGGGTAAGCCTAAAGAGGTTGTTATCCCTCCCGAGAAAAAGGTTCTTAAAATCATTATCTGCATTATTGCAACAATAATCGGTGCAGCTATTGCATATTACTTTATGCTCCCTGCACTTAACTTTAAGTCACCTGATCTTTATGTTTTCGTTGCAGTTATTATTGCAATCTACATTGGTATGACGGTGATTACAACAAAGGCCTTTGCAAAGCCTGAATACGTTCCTTACGTTAAGAGAAGGGCAACAATTCCCGTAATTATCGGCCTTGTGTTCGCACTTGTTTTTGGTATCGGTTACCTTACGTCTGCACCTCTCTTCCGTGCGAAGGATTACAGCGAAATTATCAGCGTTGAAACACAGAACTTCGGCGAAAGTGAAAAGAGTATTACAACAATCACAAGCCTTGAGGATTTCAGCTCTGTTCCTATGATTGACAAGAATGCGGCATTTGTTCTTGCAAACAAAACTCTTGGTGAGCTCAGCGAGTACGTTTCACAGTTTGTTATTGATGAGGCTTATTCAACACAGATTAACTTTGAGGGTAACCCCTACAGAATTTATCCCCTCAAGTACGGCGACGTTTTCAAGTGGATTAAGAACACAAATGAAGGCTTCCCCGCTTACGTAAAGGTTAATATGTACACTCAGGAGGCAGAGGTTGTAAAGCTTAATGATGCCGGCCTTCCCAATATCAAGGTATCCACAGGCGAATACCTTAACGAGCGCCTTGACCGTGTGCTCCGCTTTAAATATCCTACATTTATGTTCGGTACACCTTCACTTGAAATCAATGAAGAAGGTCATCCTTACTGGGTATGCGAGCGTATTGACCACACAGTTGGTCTTTTGGGCGGTAAAAACGTTATCGGCGTTGTTCTTGTTGATGCTTGTGACAAGAATAATACTGAATATTACAGCCTTGACGAAATCAAGAACAACGAAAGCATTCAGTGGATTGACCAGATTTACTCTGAGGACCTTCTTGTTCAGCAGTATAACTACTACGGTAAGTACAACGGCGGCTTCATCAATGGCTACATCGGTCAGGAAAACGTTGTTGTAACAACACAGGGCGCAAGCTGCATTGCAAGCGGTGATGACGTTTGGCTTTATACAGGTGTTACATCAGTAACAAACGACGATTCTATCATCGGTTTTGCTATTATCAACCAGCGTACACAGGAAGCAGTTTTCCAGAAAATTGCAGGTACAACCGAAAGCGGTGCACAGAAATCTGCTCAGGGTATCGTTTCTGATAAGGGCTGGCAGGCAACCTTCCCCATACTTCTTAATATTGATGGTGAAGCAACCTACTTTATGGCACTTAAGGATAATGACATCGTTAAGAGCTATGCAATGGTAAGCGTTGAGCGTGTTAACGATGCAGTCCGTAGTGAGGACGATGCTAACCCCGACCTTGAGGCTTGCCTTAAGGCATACGTCGCAAGAGTAAAGGCAAGCACAAAGAAGGCGCTTGAGATTTCTTATGATGCAGTGTTGCCCGATGCACTCAGCGGCGGTGATTCAGGCAACAGTGGCGGCGAACAGAAGCCCGCAGAGCTTTCAAAGGTTACAGGCACAATTACAGATATCAGAAGTGCGGTTGTAAACGGCAACAGCATTTACTATATCGCAGTTGATAACAAGCCTGTTTATTACTCAATGGCAGCATCTGAGGATGATAACGTTGTTATCCTTAACGTTGGCGACACAGTAAACATTTCCTTCGTTGCAAGCAGCGAATCAATCGTTACAGCAAAGGAAATCAAGAAATAATTTATATAAAAAGATATTCCCCGAGGAGAAATCCTCGGGGATTTTATTTTACCATCTGTTTTCTACATATTCACAGAATGCAAGTAAATCTTTTACCTCTATTTTTGTGCCATCATCAAGGGTAACGTCACCATTCCAAAGTCCGTAAACCTGGTGGCAATTCATTCTGCCCACCTTAAAATCAATATCACTATGGTTATCAAGGGTTGGAGTCATGGTCATATTAAATCGACCATCCTCAGAAATGATTTTCCAAGGCTCCATGAATCTGTCTTTGGGGAATTTTTCAACGT
>JAGBTL010000229.1 GCA_017631355.1 Clostridia bacterium | reverse complement strand
AGCGTAATCCTCCATATATTCCGTAAGGGTCATAAGCGCGTTGGGATGACAGCAGTTGAGAATCTGTCCGCTTTTGCAAAGGCTCATAAAGCGGTCACCTGTTCTGCCCTCGCGATAGCAAGCGGTGCAGAATGAGGGAATATGGCCGTTCTCCATAAGCCAACGTACAACCTCGTCAAGGGTACGCTGGTCGGAAACGTCAAACTGCTCTGAATCGTGTGGACGTTCTTCCTCAGTATAGCCGCCAACAGAGGTACGTGATGCACCACTTATCTGTGAAATACCAAGGTGAAGTGCCTCACCGCGGACCTTTTCGCTTTCGCGGGTGGAAATAATCATACCTGTATACGGAACAGCAATACGGATACAAGCAATAATTTTCTTGAACATATCGTCACTGATGCCGTTATCAAATGCATCGGGGTCAATATCGTCTGCCCTTTTGAGTCGGGGAACGCTTATGGTATGGGGTCCAACACCGTGAACCGCCTCAAGGTGCTCGGCATGCATAAGAAGTCCAACAAACTCATACATATAAAGCTCAAGTCCGAAAAGAACGCCTAAGCCTACGTCGTCAATGCCACCCTCCATAGCTCTGTCCATTGCCTCGGTATGGTAATCGTAGTCGTGCTTTGGTCCTGTGGGATGAAGCTTAAGGTAGCTTTCTTTGTGATATGTTTCCTGGAAAAGGATATAAGTACCAATACCTGCATCCTTCAGCTTGCGGTAATTTTCAACGGTGGTTGCGGCTATATTAACGTTAACACGGCGGATTGCACCGTTTTTGTGGTTTACGCTGTAAATGGTTTTGATGCAGTCAAGGATATACTCAATAGGATTGTTTTTGGGATCCTCGCCCGCCTCAATCGCAAGTCGCTTGTGACCCATATCCTGAAGTGCAATAACCTCGTTTTTAACCTCTTCCTGAGTAAGCTTTTTACGTGCAATGTGCTTGTTCTTAAGGTGATAAGGACAGTAAACGCAGCCGTTCACACAGTAATTTGACAGGTAAAGGGGCGCAAACATAACAATGCGGTTACCGTAAAACTTCTGCTTGATGTCGTTTGCAAGTGCATACATTTCCTCAATTTTTTCAGGAATATCACAGGCAAGGAGCACAGCCGCATCGCGGTGTGTAAGCCCTGTGCACTGATAGCCGTTGCCCTGCTTTACAGGTCTTGCCTTTTCTAAAATACTGTCAATAAGCTCAATATTATTCTTGTTTTCCTCGGCATATTTTATCGTTTCAAGAATTTCCTCATTGTTGATAAATTCCTCTGCCTTTAATGATTTCGGGTTATAAATAGCCATATTTTTACTCCTCTCTTCGGGTCAGGTGTCCCTTCCCCATCAGAAACTTATTTTTCTACATAATCGCCACGGTCACAAACCACGTCGTAACCGATTCTTGCCATTTTTGCCTTCAGCTCCGCAATGTGCTGAGCACTTTCTGCGCCTGTGCTGATTTTGTTGTCATAAAGGGCATATTTTGCCCTTACGCTTTCGGGGGAAAGGTTAGGCATAACAACGTTTGCACCTGACAGAATACCGCGCTCTCTGCCGTCGTTTTCCGCTGTGCCCAAAGCCGTTGTAGCAGGTAAAAGCACGCTTGGCAAAACGATTCTTACAATACTCAGCAGGAAGCAGGTCAGCTCTGCACTTCCTTTGGGATAATCCTTAAATGTGGTATCCTTATGGGGTATAAACGGACCTATACCGCACATTTGAGGCTTGAAATTTTCTATGAACTTCAAATCCTCTGCAATGTGTCTTGCGGTCTGATGTGGTGCACCCACCATAAAGCCGCAGCCTGTCTGAAAGCCGATTTTTTTAAGATTTTCAAGGCATTGAAGCCTGTTTTCAATTTTCATTTCCTTGGGGTGAAGCCTACCGTAAAGCTGGCTGCTCACCGCCTCGTGACGAAGAAGATACCTGTCTGCACCTGCATTGTATAGCCGTTTATAGCTTTCATAGGAGCGTTCACCAAGAGACAGCGTAACTGCACAATCAGGGTAACGTGACTTTATTTCTCTTACAAGGTCACACATAACCTCGTCGGTGAAAAAGCCATCCTCACCGCCCTGCATAACAAAGGTGCGAAAACCAAGCTCATAGCCCTTGTCGCAGCATTCAAGAATTTCATCCGCGGTTAGTCTGTAACGCTGACAATTTGTATTTTCGCCACGGATACCGCAATAATAACAGTTGTTTTTGCAGATGTTGCTTACCTCAATAAGGCCGCGGATATACACCTTGTTGCCGTAAATCGTTTTACGGATTTTGTCCGCCTCACACCGCAAAAGCTCCTGTATTTCGGGGGTTCTGTGCTCAATGAGCTGCTCGTATTCCTCCACGGAAAGGGAGCGCTCACGCAGCAATTTTTCAATAATATTTTTCAAATCAATCATCACTCACAACGTTTGAATAAGCCGTTTTTGCACTTACTCCGTCAATGCTGCCGATTTTACCACTGAGGGCAGAAATAACGTCCTGCGGTGCATCAAAGGCAACACTTATAATGTTTATTTTTCTTTCTCTGTAAGGAATGCCCATTCTGCCGATAATATATTCACCGTAGCTGTGCAGAAGATTATTAAGCTCCTGAACAGAATTTTCATTTTCAACAATTATGCTGATAACGCCAACACGTGTAGTCAAAATATCGCCTCCATAGAACAATTCAAACAAAAAATGCCGTACCCTGACGGTACGGCACAATAAGCCTGTAATGCTACAAGCGAAAACCATTATTTGCCGCACCTTTCAATCAGACGAATCTTTATGTCAGGTACATTTATATTATACAACAAAACCTTGAAACAGGCAATGTATAAATCAAAAATCAATGTAAAAAATATTCACATATCACAGAAAGGATATGTGAATATTGGATAATAAGCAATATAAGGATTTAGTCCACGTAACAACACCCAAGTCACCCTTGCTGAAGGATTGCATAAAAGCATTCATATTTGGTGGCGGTATATGCTGCTTTGGTGAAATTTTGAAAACGCTTTACTCAATGACAAGCCTTAACGAGGACGAGGTTAAGCTTGCGGTTTCCTCAACCCTTATTGTTATAACCGCTATACTCACAGGTGCAGGTGTGTTTGACAAAATTGCAAAGCACGCGGGTGCAGGCACCGCCGTACCCATAACAGGCTTTGCAAACTCCGTTGTTTCCCCTGCAGTTGAATTCAGCCTTGAGGGTAAAATCCTTGGCACAGGTGCAAAAATGTTTAATCTTGCAGGGCCTGTAATTGTTTACGGCTGCTCTGCCGCAAGTCTGTACGGGCTGATTTATTGGATAACAACGCTATAAAAAGAAAATGCCCGACCGCACGGGTCTGGCATTTGAATTATTTAATATCAACAAGCTCCAATGAACCGCACCTTGTTGAAATAAATTCAACAAAGCTTCTTTCGTCCGCCTGCATTCTCAGCTGTGCCATAGGAATAATAAATCCGGAGTTGGCACCATCCATAAGATATATAGCCTTATCAGGCACCACGTAAACAGCCCTTATTCTGCTGTACGTTTCCTCAATTGTTTTATCGGGTGTTCGCTCTATAAGCCTGTCCTCATAAAACTCAAGAACAGAAACCCTATCAAACAAGTTGGGGTCGTCTTCAAGCATACGCTTGACACCCTTCATTATTGCTTTCTTAAGCAGTCTTTTATGAAACACCAGATAAAGAACAGCAAAAATGCTATAAAGAACTGTAAATTCAAGCGTAGCAATAAGTGAGTAGCTCATTGAATAGCAAAACAATGCAACAACCGCAATACTGCACAATACAAGCAATCTGGTCTTTTTTACAGTCTGAGCACCCTTTTCGGTATAAAGGCTGAAGAATACCTGAAAGAGCAAAAAATCTTCATCAGTCGGTGCTATATTAAGAAAAAAATTCATATATTCTCACCTCTTGGTTATTATACAACAAACAAATTCTATTGTAAACAAAATTCACAGGAGTTTATTATGCCACAACGAACAGGAAAATACACTATAGAGCTAACCCAAAAGCCATCTATAATCGGATATGCCGCTGCCGTAGGCAAAAAGGAAGCAGAGGGGCCCTTGGGCAAATATTTTGACAAGGCATTTGCAGATGAATTCTGCGGTGAAAAAACCTTTGAAAAGGCAGAAACGCACCTGCAGAAATGCGCCATTGAAAAGGCAATTAAAAAAGCAGGTCTGCAAAAATCACAAATTGACCTTGCCTTTGCAGGAGATTTGCTCAACCAATGCATTGGCTCATCCTTTGGTATGAGGGATTTAGGTCTTAATTTTGCAGGGCTTTACGGTGCCTGCTCCACAATGGCGCTATCGCTTGCCTTGGGCGGTGTTATGGTGGACAGCGGTGCCTGTAACAGCCTTGTTGCCGCAGCATCATCACACTTTTGCTCTGCGGAAAGACAATACCGAATGCCCCTTGAATACGGTGGGCAACGCTCCCCTGCCGCACAATGGACGGTTACAGGCGCAGGCTGTGCAGTTGTGAGCCACCACCGCAGCAATGCGCCATATGTTGACAAGGTGATTTTTGGTGCAGTAAGGGATTTAGGCATAACCGACCCTAACAATATGGGTGCGGCAATGGCACCTGCCGCCGCGCAGACCATTGCCCGCTTTCTCAACGATACCAACACAAAGCCAACGGACTATGGTATGATCCTCACAGGTGACCTTGGCACCACAGGAAGTGCTTTGTTAAAGCAGCTACTGTCAATTGAGCACAAGCTTGATATTTCAGCCGTTCACAACGATTGCGGCAATATGATTTTTGATATTGAAAAGCAGGACGTTCACTCAGGGGGCTCAGGCTGTGGCTGTAGCGCAAGCGTTGTGTGCTCATATATACTTGAGCGTATAAACGAGGGATCGCTCAACAACGTGCTCTTTGTGGGAACAGGGGCACTCCTATCCCCCACCTCATCAATGCAAAAGGAATCAACTCCGGGCATTGCCCACGGAGTGCTTTTAAAGAAAGGATAATTTATATGAATAACTATACGCAGGCACTCGAGGGACTTTCAAGCCTTGCAAAAACCTATATGCGGATTTCAACAATCAAAACCGCTCTGACGGTATTCCTTGTGGGCTACACAGCCCTAAAGGCAGCAAAAGTTTTTCTCAAAAAGGCATAGCAAAAATGCAAACCCACCTTGGTGAGTTTGCATTTTTAATTTTTATTATATCATTCTTTTTCTGCAAGTCTTATCATAAGCTCTGCAAACAGGCTGTTTGCCCAAGCAAACCAAGGTCTTGTAAAGTCGCTGTCATCGTTTTTATCAAATGATTCGTGCATTAAGTAGGTGCCCGCGTGTGAGCCTGCAATCATTTTAAGACAAGCATTGATTTCCTCATCATCGGTGCTTGTAAGTGCCTGCATACAAAGTGCAATGTGCCAGATTTTGTTCTGACCTGTGTGGGGACTGCCCACGCCCCTTGCAACAGAGCCGTCAAAGTACCACGGATTTTCTATTGACAGAATAAATTTCCTTGTGTTACGATAAAGCTCATCATCCGCATTGGCATAGCCAAGGTAGGGTGCTGCCATAAGGCTTGGTGAGTTGGCATCATCCATAAGAATCATATTGCCGTTACCGTCAACCTCATAGGCGTACATTTTGCCCAGCTTCGGGTGCTCGTAAATGCCGTGCTCCTTTATTCCCTCATCAATATCAAAGGCAAGTGAACGGCATTCGCTTTCAAGCTTTGTATCCTCAAAGCCGACGTTTGCAAGCTCTGCAGCCTTTTTGAGGGCACATACCGCCATCATATTGGCAGGCACAAGGTAACCGTAAAAGCACCTGTCATCAGACGGTCTGAAGCCTGACCACGTCATGCCCGTATATGAAACAGGGTTGCCCTTACCCTCCATAGGAAGAGTGTCTGTCACAGGGCAATCTGTACGATTGAAGAAATATTTTGAGCGCTCCGCATGGTTCTGCTCGTTTTTTAAAACCTCCACAATTTTGAGAATCATTGTGTGGAATTCTTCAGTAAAAATTGAATCGTCAAGTGTCTCGCGGTAATACTGGTGCGCAAGGTAAAGGGGCGCACAAAGCGAGTCAACCTCATACTTACGCTCCCAGATAAGGGGATGATAAAAATCGGTTTCATCCTTGTGGCTTGCATTGTTGGGAACAATGTTAAATGCGTTTGCATAAGGGTCAAGGCACACTTGCTGAACCTGACGTGCTATAACGCTGCGGATGATTTCCTTTAAATCCTCATCCTCATTTGCATAGCGGATGTAGTGAGTAAGCTGTGCGGCACTGTCCCTGAGCCACATTGCAGGAATATCACCTGTAATAACAAAATATCCGCCATCATCCGCCTTTGTAACTGTGGTTTCAATGGTGTTAAGGAAACAACCCTTGAAGAAAGGCGCCATGTCCGGATATTTCACCTTGAGCTTTTCTGTAATTTCATCTGCTTTTTGTAAAAGTATTTTTGGTATATCCATAATCTACTCCCGTATATTCAGAGCATTTCTGCACATAATCATTTAGTAAAGTATATCACTACCGATAACTTAAAACAATGGCAAAAGTGCAAGGTTTTTGCCATCAAAATTTGTTTAACCTACTGAATTTTCAAAATTTTCACAACTTTTTTCAAATTGTTAATGATTTCACAAATTATTTGTTATATAATATAAACCACAAAGGGCATTGCCCAAAAATCAAGGAGGTCATTCCAATGGCAAATCGTATAGTATTAAACACTATCTCATATCACGGAAAGGGCGCAATTGAGAACATCGTTCCCGAGCTTCAGAGCCGCGGCTTCAAAAAGGCTTTCGTTTGTGCTGACCCCGACCTTATCAAGTTCGGCGTTTCCGCAAAGGTAACAGATTTACTTGACGCTGCTGCTTTCCCCTATGAAATCTTCAGCGAAATCAAGGCTAACCCCACAATTGAAAACGTTCTTGCAGGTGTTGAGGCATTCAAGAAGAGCGGCGCAGACAGCATTGTTGCAATCGGTGGCGGTTCCTCAATGGACACAGCAAAGGCTATCGGTATCATTATTGAAAACCCCGAATTTGCAGACGTAAGAAGCCTTGAGGGTGTTGCTCCCACAAAGAACCACGCAACATTCACAATCGCAGTTCCCACAACAGCAGGTACTGCAGCAGAGGTTACAATCAACTACGTTATCACAGACGTTGAAAAGAAGCGTAAGTTCGTTTGTGTTGACGTTCACGATATCCCCGAGGTTGCAGTTGTTGACCCCGATATGACTGCTACTATGCCCAAGGGTCTTACTGCCGCTACAGGTATGGATGCCCTCACTCACGCTATTGAAGGCTACATCACAAAGGGTGCCTGGGAAATGACAGATATGTTCCACCTTAAGGCAATCGAGCTTATTGCAAAGCACCTCCCCGGCGCTTGTGAGAATACTGCAGAAGGCAGAGAAGGCATGGCACTTGCACAGTACATCGCAGGTCAGGGCTTCTCAAACGTTGGTCTTGGTATTGTTCACAGTATGGCTCACGGTCTTGGTGCTCTTTACGACACACCCCACGGTGTTGCAAACGCTATTCTTCTCCCCTCAATTATGGCATACAACGCAGAGTGCACAGGTGAGAAGTACCGCGATATCGCAAAGGCAATGGGTGTTGAAGGCACAGACGCTATGTCACTTGAGGATGCAAGAAAGGCTGCTGTTGATGCAGTTGCTGCACTCAGTGCAAAGGTTGGCATACCCGCAGACCTTAAGGGTATCCTTAAGGAAGAGGACGTTCAGTTCCTTTCAGAAAGCGCATTTGCAGATGCTTGCCGTCCCGGTAACCCCAAGGACACAAGCGTTGAAGAAATCGCAGCACTCTACAGAGCTCTTATCTGATCGCTCTACTACAAAAACAACCTCTCGGTTTCACAACCGAGAGGTTAATTTTTTACTTTAGGATACTTAGCTATGAACCAGAGCAAAACATAGTGTATCTTGCCTCATCCTACTATGTGTAATCAAATTGGCTTTTTGAACAAGCAATCGGTTATTTTAAGAAAACTGATTGGCTGTGACAGGGCGAAAAGCCAAAGATTTTTTCTACAGAAATGTTAATTGATTTTGCTTAATTTAATACTTATCGTAACAGCTAATACCTGAGTAATAACCACTCGTGGTTGCACCATAAACGGCTTTTACTGTGTATGTATAAGTTGTTCCCTTCTTTGCAGTTTTATCAAGGAAGGTTGTGTTGTTTGTGCCACCTACTGTAGCAACGCGAACCCAAGTTGAGTTTGCGGTTTTGCGGTAAACGTAATAGCCTATTGTACCCTTAACTGCGCCTGCTATTAAACGACTTGCAAATCCCACACTTACAAGTGCTGTTTCATCAAGTTCAGGTATTACAGTTAAATGGGGCGCAGTTAAGGGT
>JAGBTL010000228.1 GCA_017631355.1 Clostridia bacterium | reverse complement strand
ACCATATCTGCCTGTTTCAAGGCTTCTGATAGCCTTCTGGAAGGCTTCCTTATATGTCTTGCCAATGCTCATTACCTCGCCAACAGCACGCATCTGTGTGCCAAGCTTGTCCTGAACTGCCTTAAACTTTTCAAAAGCCCAACGAGCAAATTTAATTACGATGTAGTCACCATTAGGAACGTATTTATCAAGTGTGCCGAACTTACCACAGGGAATGTCCTTGAGTGTAAGACCGCAAGCAAGCATTGCAGAAACAAGAGCAATCGGAAAGCCTGTTGCCTTTGATGCAAGTGCACTTGAACGTGATGTTCTGGGATTGATTTCAATAACAATAATTCTATCTGTTTTAGGATCGTGTGCAAACTGAACGTTAGTACCGCCGATAACCTGAACGGACTCAACGATTTTAAATGCCTGCTCCTTAAGACGAGCCTGACATTCCTCGGAAATTGTAAGCATAGGTGCAGAACAGAAAGAGTCACCTGTGTGAACACCGAGAGGATCAATGTTTTCAATGAAGCAAACAGCAATCATATTGTTGTCCTTATCGCGGACAACCTCAACCTCAAGCTCCTCCCAGCCAAGGATTGATTCCTCAACAAGAACCTGACCCACAAGAGATGCCTGGAGACCACGTGAGCAAACTGTTTTAAGCTCCTCCTTATTGTAAACAAGGCCGCCGCCTACACCGCCCATGGTATATGCAGGACGAAGAACAACAGGATAGCCAAGACCATCGGCAATGCGGAGTGCATCATCAACAGAATATGCAACCTCGCTACGAGCCATTTCAATGCCAAGCTCATCCATTGTCTTTTTGAACTCAACACGATCCTCACCGCGCTCAATGGCATCAACCTGAACACCGATAACCTCAACGTTATATTTATCAAGCACGCCTGCCTTGTTAAGCTCAGCGCAAAGGTTAAGACCTGACTGACCGCCAAGGTTGGGAAGAAGTGCGTCGGGTCGCTCCTTTGCAATAATCTGCTCAAGGCGTTCAACGTTAAGCGGCTCAATATATGTTACGTCGGCTGTTTCAGGGTCGGTCATAATTGTGGCAGGGTTTGAGTTAACAAGCACGATTTCATAGCCAAGGTTACGAAGAGCCTTACAAGCCTGTGTACCTGAATAGTCAAACTCACAAGCCTGACCAATAATAATGGGGCCTGAGCCGATAATCAAAATCTTGTGAATATCTGTTCTTTTTGACATAAATTACACTTCCTAAAATGATTTTTCTAACTAAAAATTTTACCACACATATTATATGTAGTCAATAAATTTTATAACAAGTTGACCTTAATTTCTGAATCAATTTTCATCTCATCAGCCGCCACAAGGCAATCAACCGCCACAATTTTAACGCCTGCCTCATCCGCTTTTTTTAGAACGTCTGCAAACTGCGGGTGACGCTCCCTGTTGGGCCTGAATTCAACTACGCCTTTCATTTGCACAACAAACACAATATAGCTTTCATAGCCTTGCTCAAGAGCGGAAATAAGCTCCTCAATATGCTTAACGCCCCGCTCTGTGGGAGCATCGGGAAAGCTGACAACACCATCATTTTCAAGGGTTACACCCTTAACCTCAATAAAGGCTTTTTTGTCTGCATCCTGAACGAAAAAGTCAAATCGTGATTTGCCGAAGGTATATTCACGACGGATAACCGCACTCTCGGAAAACAAGCCGCTCACGGGAAGCCACTCGGCAACAGCGTCGTTAGGGATTTGTGAATCCATATTTATGAGCAGAGCTCCCCTGTCCGTCACCTTTTCAACAGCAACAAGATCATATTTGGTTTTACGCGCAGGGTTATCGGAAACACTGAGATAAACCCTTGCATTATCCACAAGCAGCTCCTTACAGCGACCTGTGTTTTTAACGTGTACGGTTTCCTCCTTACCGTCAACCAACACCTGTGCAATAAACCTGTTTGGGCGGGAAAGGAACACACCCTCAATTACATTCTTATATTTCATATCAGCTTAACAACACGTCGGAAATAAGCATCAGGCAAAAGCCAAGGAGCAAGGCATAGGTTGCGCCTCTTTCGTTGCCGTGGGCGTGTGTTTCGGGAATAATTTCGTCACTTGTCACATAGAGCATTGTACCGCCTGCAAATGCAAGTGCAAAGGGAAGAATAAAGGATGCCACACTGACTGCAAAATAGCCAAGAAGTGTGCCTACAACCTCCACAAGACCTGTCATCATAGCGATAACAAAGGTTCTACGGGGTGACACACCTGCAGAAAGCATAGGCCCGATAATAACCATACCTTCGGGAATATTCTGCAATGCAATACCGCCTGCAATCAGGAGAGCATCTGTCGTGTTACCCGAACCAAAGCCAACACCTGCAGCAATACCCTCAGGCAGATTGTGAATTGCAATAGCCATAACAAAAAGAAGAATTTTGTTAAGGTTATTATTGTTTTTATGCTCCTCTGAATCGGCACCTGCAATTTTGTGCATATGAGGAACAAGCTTATCAAGAAGGTTGAGCGCTACTGCACCTGCAAAAATGCCAATAACAGTTATTATAATGCCGTATTTGCCGCCATATTCAAGGGATGGAAGAATAAGTCCGAGAACCGCTGCCGCAAGCATAACACCCGCTGCAAAGGACAGTACAATATCACTGAATTTATGTGATATTTTCTTGAATATGAAGCCTATTATTGAACCGAAAATCGTAGCACCGCCAACACCAACAGCAGTAAGTAAAACCATTTGCATATAATCACCTGCTTAAAAGAAAATCTAACAACGCGTTACACCCTGCAAGAACGTCGTTATAGGTTGTGGTAAAATCGCCGCTGTACCAAGGGTCGGCAACGTCATCACCGCTGCCCACAAACGACATCAGCTTGTATATTTTACCTTCAGGGTCACCTTTTAACATTATATTCATATTACGGATATTTGCTCTATCCATACCAACGAAATAATCATAATTATCATAATCCTCCGCCCTTAGCTGAACGGCACGCTTGCCCTCACAGCTGATGCCGTGCTTCATAAGCTCACGCTTTGCAGGCGGATATACGGGGTTACCAACACCGCGCCATATTTCCTCGGTGCTTGTAGCAGACGAGGACACGTAAAACATATCCTGTAAGCCCCTCTTATTAATTATATCCTTAAAAACGAACTCTGCCATGGGACTGCGACATATATTGCCGTGACAGACAAACATAATTTTAACCATAGAATCACCTGATACTATTATAAAAAACTTTGACTTGTTGCACAAGAGTATTTTATATGATACAATGAAAAAAACTAAAAACGGAGTGTTAAATATGAGCTTTTGTCCCCAATGCGGAAAAGAAATCAAAAAGGATGCTAACTTCTGTGTAGGGTGCGGTAAAAAAATCGAAGCACCCACCATGCAAACCGCACAGACTATCCAAGAAACAACTATACCGTCAAAGCCCTCAAACAATAAAACACCACTTATTATTGCAGTTGCAGTGCTTGGGGCTGTAGTCCTCCTTCTTGGCGGATTATTGATCTCAAAATCATTGAGTGAAAAAGCAGATAAAAATGATGTAACCGAAAACACAACGATTATTGATACAAAAGAAACCGCTGCTGACAACACATACACAGGCATTATCCGTATTGAGGATGCAACCTGTTACCTTGATTTAGGCAAGGAGGCATCAGTTTACCTCCCCGACAGTGACGAAACGCTTACTACTGACAAGATATATCTTGGTCAGGGTGATTATAAAACATTTAAAGACTACAACGGTATGACCGTTACGCTCAAGGGTGAATTATTCAATTATCGTGGCGGCGGCACACTTATGTTTACCGATACACCTGTTATTACAGAATCGTCCGGTACGCCCGAAGCCGTTACCAAAAGTGCAACATATCAGAATTGGAGTTCAACAGATAACGCAACGAAATTCCGTGATGCCGGAAAGGTTTTGGAAACTATTCTTGCAAACTGCGATGAAGTAGAAAGCTATAAAGTAATGTTCAAAAGCGACGTTTTAGAAGATATAAACAGAGAAGGCTTTGGTTTTTTCAATTCTGTAATGGTATCAATAAACGGAACTTGGATGAACGACTGTGAGTTTGATGTATTTATTACACCCACAGAAGAATATGTAAACATCTACTTCGGCACACAAAATGCCCCGGATATTCCATGCTTCACATATACATGGAGCGGTGAATTTATAAGCGGCTTAATGCCCTTAGATGAATACATTATCCAGGAAGGTTTAACAAGATAATTATGGTTTCTATTTTAGTAGTTATCTACGTTGTTTTCGTATCACTTGGTCTCCCCGACTCACTTTTTGGTGCCGCATGGCCTGTTGTTCACATTGATTTTGGTGTAGAACAAAGCTTTGCCTCGCTCTATAGCATAATAACGGGTGTTTGCACGGGTGGCGCAGGCTTTGTTGCAGGCAAGGTTATACGTAAATTCGGCACACCGAAGGTAACGTTTTTCTCAACGCTACTTACTGCGGTTGGTCTTATGGGCATAAGCTTTGCCCCTAATATATGGGTGATGATGTTTTTCACCATTATAATGGGCTATGGTGCGGGTGCCATTGATACCGCCCTTAACAACTACATTTCACTGCACTATGAGGCACGTCACATGAGCTGGCTTCACGCTTGCTGGGGAATCGGAGTAACTATTAGCCCAATAATAATGTCATTCTTCCTGACTGATGGCAGTAACTGGCGAAATGGCTACAGAGTTGTTTCACTTATGCAATTCACCATCGCCTTCTTTGTTGCCTTCTTCCTGAAAAAATGGAAAAAGCAGGACACGAAGGCTGTGTCCGAGGAAGAAAGCAAAGCACCTGACAAATCAATTTTTGATATACTTAAATTCAAGGGTATCAAAACAAGTATTTTGTCACTCGGTCTATACTGCAGTATGGAATTTCTCCTTGGTACGTGGGGTGCAACCTACCTTGTAAACACTTATGGTGAAAGCCCCGACGTTGCCGCAAGATGGGTTTCGCTTTATTTTGGCGGAATTATGGTGGGCAGAATAATTTCGGGCTTCATTTCTATGAAGGTCAATGATAAAAATATGATACGTGGCGGCATTGCCGTTGCCTTGTTAGGAATCATAATTCTTGCACTCCCTCTCGGCGCAAAATCAGCATTCGGTCTGCTTTTAATCGGTGCGGGCTTTGGCCCTATCTTCCCGAGCGTGCTTCATAGCGTGCCCGACAGATTCGGCGCAGATTACAGCGCAGATATCACAGGCTACCACATGGCCGGTGCTTATGCTTTAGGATTTTTGGTGCAGCTTTCGTTCGGTTACATTGCAACGTGGACAACCTTTGAAATTACGCCATTTGTGCTGATGGGGCTTATACTTTTAATGCACCTTGCAAATGAATATACAATAAAGAAGATTAAATAAAATTTGAGGTTGGTACAAAAACGTACCAACCTCATACTCCTGCTCAGGAAATTCGTGAGAATTAAATACTGATGAAACAACAGACTGCATTGTGCTTGTTAAAGCACCAGCCTCACAAATGTTGTTATAATTTTTAGTTATTACCTCATTTACAACAATATTCTTTGCGGACTTCTTT
>JAGBTL010000227.1 GCA_017631355.1 Clostridia bacterium | reverse complement strand
AGCCCGGCGTACCGCAGGGTGCTGTGCCACAGCCGCAGCCCGTTATGGCAAGCCCTGCAGTAGGTCAGCCTGTTGCTCAGCCTAAGCCTGCTTCTGCATATCCTCCGCCATATCCTCAGGGCTTTGCTCCCGTGGGCTACAATTCACAGCCTCCGCAGTCTGCCCCTGCTTTTACTCCTCAGCCGCAGTATTACAGCGTGCCTGTGCAGAGCAACCCCTATTATGTAAATCCGGCTGCACAGCAGTCACCCTCCGCGGTTTATTATAATAATCAAGTAATGGGTGTGCCCCAGTACCACTACGGCAACCCCATGGTGGGCGTAATGAACAACGCTTATTACGAGGAGCAGAAAAAACGTGCAGAGGCGCGCCGCCGCGAGGAAAAGAAGTACAGAGAAATCGGTAACGTATCAGGTATAGCAGCACTTATCTGCTTTGGCTTTGCCACAATTTTTTCATTGCTTTTCTTTATTGACGGCTTTGCAAGCATTTATGACGACTCACTTGTGGGTATGTCACTTATAAATATGCTTTACACACTCCTTGTTGTCGGCGGCAGCTTTTTTGCCTTTAAAAGGACCATTGATAATATGGGTAACGGCAAGGCGTTAAGGCTTGACAATGCGGTTCGTCAGAAGCATCCTCTTGATTTCAGCGGACCAAAGGATATTAAAAAGAGCTTTCTTATTATCCTCATAGGTATGGGCGGATGTATGATAGCAAACTACGCTTCATCTATTATCCTTACCGTGCTTGAGGGCTTCGGTATTTATTCCACCTACACCACTCTTGAGGACCCGCAGAATCTGTTTGACGTTGTAACAATGTTCCTTGCAACGGCAATAATGCCTGCGCTTATTGAGGAAATTTCACTCCGTGGCATTCTTATGACCCCCATGCGAAAGTTCGGCAACGGCTTTGCAATCCTTGCATCTGCTTACGTATTCGGTGTTTTCCATGGTGATGCGGCACAGATTTCATTTGCATTTATCTGCGGTCTGTTCTTTGGCTATGCAGTAGTTGTTACAGGCAGCATATGGCCTGCAGTTATTATACACGGTGTTAACAATTCACTCTCCTGCATATATTCGGTGCTTGTCACCTACGTAAGCGAGGATGCAGGCGATATATTCTCCATTTCCTGTACGGCAGGCTTTGTAATCCTTGGTGGAATTGCCCTTTACCTCTACCTTCGTAAGTACAGGGATCAGGATTTTGCAATCATTAAGGGCGAGGAGAAGGAGGAGCCACTTACCTTCGGTAAAAAGTTCCTTAAGTTTGCCACAAGCCCCGCTATGGTTGTAATGACCGTGCTTTACCTTGTTCAGGCATTGAGCACTCTTACCACAACACCGCAGAGCTATTGATATGAAAAAGGAATTTATGTGTGAGGCTCTGCGCCTTGCAGAGGAGGCAGCCGCAAATGGCGAGGTGCCTGTTGGCGCGGTTGTCACAATCGGAAATAAAATAATCGGCAGAGGTCGCAATTGCCGCGAAAAGGAGCGCAATGCCCTGTGCCACGCTGAAATTCAGGCAATAAACGAGGCCTGCAAAAGGCTTGGTGGATGGCGCCTGTGGGAGTGCGAAATGTACGTTACCCTTGAGCCCTGTCCTATGTGTGCTGGTGCCATAATAAACGCCCGACTGAAAAAGGTTGTTTTCGGCGCCTATGACGACAAAAACGGAGCCTGTGGCTCGGTAACAAACCTTTTTGAAAGCGGCTTCAGCTACGTGCCACCCTATGAGGGCGGCTTTATGGAGGAGGAGTGCAGGACAGTCCTTGCCGACTTCTTCAAGAATTTAAGAAAAGAAAAAACTATGGTAAATAAACCGAGGGAGAATGGGAAAATGGAAAAAATTGACAGCTTTACAGTTGACCATACAAAATTACAGAGGGGCATGTACATTTCACGTATTGATGCAAACGTTGTTACTTATGATATAAGAACACGCCGCCCCAACGTGGAGGAGGTTATGGAAACAGGCGCAATTCACACACTTGAGCACCTGTTCGCAACCTTTGTACGTAACAGTAAATTCAAGGACAACATTATCTACTTCGGGCCTATGGGCTGCCGTACCGGCTTTTATTTCCTTACAACAGGCATGACTCACATTGAGGCACTCAAGCTTACTCAGGAGGCACTTGAATTTATTGAAGGCTTTGACGATGAGGTTCCCGGTGTAAGCGCAGTTGAATGTGGCAACTACCGCGACCACGACCTTGAGGGTGCAAAAAAAGAAGCTGCTGACCAGAAAGAGGTTCTCAAAAACTGGACAACAGCGGATATGATATATTAATGCAAAATGCAGAATGCAAAATGCAAAATTATCTGGGAAGCTCCGCTTCCGAAGATTATAATACTATCGCTATACTGAAGTGATGCGAAGCCTTACATCCCTGTGCGCCGAAGGCGGATAGGGAGGGGGACCATTCCTGAATTAAATAGTTGTTAGTAGTGAGTATGTTCGGGTGAATATGCTCACTTTTTCTTTTAGTTCGGGCTGAATGGTGGTGGGTAGTTCCAACCGCGGTTAGTCTTCTGTCGGATAGAACAAACTGTCGCGTACGATAAACTACAATAGAAAAATAAACTAATTGACGGTCCTACCTCTCTAACTTTAGAGAGGGGGACCGCCTTTT
>JAGBTL010000226.1 GCA_017631355.1 Clostridia bacterium | reverse complement strand
TACATTGTACCGCCCGACTCAAAATACCGCTGATATGTGCCCGAGGTAACGGTGCTTCCGGAATGTATTTCAACAACTTTTGAATATTCTCCTGTGGGTGCAAAAGGCGTCTGAAGACCAATGCGCCATTCGCCATCCGGTGTTTTTGGGTTTTTGCCTACAACAACAATATTACCGCCAAAGTCTAAAATTGCGGACTTAACCCCCATTTCTTCAAGGACTTTTGCTGCTACATCTGCGGCATAACCCTTGGCAATACCCCCAAGGTCAATCTGTGTATCGTCACGGTTTTTAGTGACAGTAAGAGTTGTCATGTCTACCGCAACCTTGCTGTTTCTGCAAACATCAAGAGCCTTTTCAACTTCTTCTTTGCGGGGCACAGTTGGGTTTTCGCTTTTAAAATCCCAAAGCCTTGAAACAGGGGCAAGTGTAATGTCGAATGCACCCTTTGAGTCTGCCTGAATTTGTTGAGCAAGGTTGATTATTTCGGCAGCTTCACGGCTGACGGCAACAGAGATGTTTGCTTTTGCAGAATTTATTCGTGTTACGTCCGAAGTTTCGTCAAAGAAATCAGTCAGTCTGTGAATTTTCGATGCTGCATCAAATGCCGCTGAAATTTCTGCATTTGCAGAGGGCGAAAATACGGTTATGCTGCATACTGTATCAAAGAGAAACCGTGTTTCTTCGGTTTGGGTTTTTCCGTTTAGACTTCGGTAAAAGAGACCTGAAATCAGAGTAATAATAATCAGTATGGTAAACAAGGTTTTTAGTTTTCTCATTGTATTGCACCTCAAACCCATTATATCACAGTTGTTTAAAATACTCAATATTTATATAAAAAGAAAGGGCTGTTTAAAAAGTATATCTTTTTAAACAGCCCTTTTAAACTATTCCTTAATTAGGAAAACATAATGTTGTTAAGCAAGCTTTCGAGGTATTCCTGTCTGCCGCTTTGCGGTTCGGTTGTTGAGCCTAAGTTTTCAGCATAAGCTGCAAGCTCTTCAATTTTTGCACCGTCAAGAATTTTCTTGCCGATTTCGGTATTTGTAAAGCCTGCATACTTGTTCTTTACAAACTCGTCAATTCTGCCGTCCTCAATAAGAGCAGCAGCCTTGATAAGACCAAGTGCAAAGGTATCCATTCCAAGGATAAAGCCGTGGAACATATCTTCAACTGTGTTGCTGGGTCTGCGGTTCTTTGAGTCGAAGTTGAAGCCGCCTGTGAGGCCGCCTGCCTTAAGAACTTCGTACATACAAAGTGTTGCACTGTATACGTCTGACGGGAATTCATCAGTATCCCAGCCAAGAAGCATATCGCCCTGGTTTGCATCAATTGAGCCAAGCATACCGTTGATTGCAGAAACTCTGAGTTCGTGCTGGAAGGTATGACCTGCAAGTGTTGCGTGGTTTGCTTCAATGTTCATCTTGAAGTCCTTGTCAAGACCATGTGCCTTTAAGAAACCGATAGCTGTAGCTGCATCAAAGTCATACTGATGCTTCATTGGTTCCTTCGGCTTGGGTTCGATATAGAAGTCACCCTCAAAGCCTATTGAACGGCCATATTCAACAGCCATCTTCATAAGTCTTGCGATGTTTTCTTGTTCAAACTTCATGTCGGTGTTGAGAAGTGTTTCGTAACCCTCTCTGCCGCCCCAGAATACATAGCCTCTGCCGCCCAGTTTAACTGTAAGCTCAAGAGCTTTTTTGGTCTGTGCAGCCGCAAAGCAGAAAACTTCTGCTGAGTTTGTGCTTCCTGCACCGCTCATAAATCTGGGATTTGAGAACATATTTGCTGTACCCCAAAGGCACTTGATGTTTGTTCCCTGCATCTTTTCAAGTATGTAATCGGTGATTTCGTCAAGGCGTCTGTTAGTTTCCTTGATGTCGTCTGCCTCGGGAACAAGGTCAACATCGTGGAAGCAGAAGTATTCAACGCCAAGCTTTTTCATAAATTCAAAGCCTGCATCAACTTTTGCCTTTGCGTGTTCCATTGTGCCCTTTTCGCTTGCACCGAATGCCTTGTCGGCTGTATCTCTGCCGAACATATCTGTGCCTGCAGCACAAAGGTTGTGCCACCAAGCCATTGCAAAGGGCAAATGCTCTTTCATAGGCTTGCCAAGGATTACCCTGTCTGCATCATAGTACTTGAATGCAAGAGGGTTCTTGCTGTCTTTACCCTCGTATTTGATTACGGGGATGTTTGAAAAAATTTCGCTCATTTTCTTTTCCTCCTAAATAAGTTCTTTATATAATTGTTTTATTGACGGATATATTTTTTTGTATTTGCTGTAAGCAGCCTCGTATCTTGCAACGATTTCAGCATCGGGTAAAATTTTGTCCTTTTTGGCAACAAGCTTTTCTGCACATTCCGAAACAGAGGCATATTCACCACAGGCAACCATTGCAAGCATTGCCGCACCAAGACCCGGGCCTTCCTCAACGGCAGGAACTTCAAGCTCGATATTGAGAATGTTTGCAATTATCTTTTGCCACAGCTTTGATTTTGCACCGCCGCCGCAGATGGTGCTGACCTTTACGTCAATACCAAGGCTTTTGGCAATTTCAAGATTGTCACGGAAGGCATAAGCAACACCCTCCAAAACTGCCTGAACCATATCTTGCCTGCGAGTGTCGGGTCGCATACCAATAAACAGACCTCTTGCATCGGTGTCATTGATGGGACTTCTTTCGCCCATTAAGTAAGGCAGGAAGTAAATATGGTTTGAACCTAAATCATTGTCTGTGATGCCTGCCTGCTCGCCGCTGTAATCTTTGGTTTT
>JAGBTL010000225.1 GCA_017631355.1 Clostridia bacterium | reverse complement strand
CGACATTGCCGATGAAGGAGGTGCCGTAAATGAGTGATAAAATTATTGTACGCTCTGCCATGAAGGACAAGCGCAATTTCACGGAGCTTCCCGAATTAAGGAAAGGTATAATTGACCTTGCCCCAACAACACCCCTTGCGGCAAACTATACTGTTAATTCGGTTGCAAACGCCCTCCACCCCGTAAAGCAAGCTCTTAAGGTTAGCCAATGCGAGGAGCTTACAAAAGGCACAATGATTTACAGCCTTGTTCCTGACCCAACCGAAGGAACCGCTGTGCTCGCATATTTCAGAGCAGGACAGAAGCTTGACGTCTGCTATGGTGAGGGCGAACAGGAAAATAAAGCCGCTTTCACTATCTGCTCATCACCCGCTCGCGCAATTAACGGTGAATACGTTATAATTGTGGACAAGGGAGCCGAAAGCGATGCCGCTAAATATATAACGTCAGAATGGCAGGTTGGCACACAGGTCACAGCATCTGCCCCTTACGGACAGTTTTACTATCAGGCAATACGCGACAGCAGCTACATTGTTGCAGTTTGCGACAGCACAGGCTATGAGCCGTTTTTATCAATGGCTGAGGCTATAAACGACGGAACACTCAACGTTGATTTAACGCTGATTTTTGCCGCAAGAAAGCACAGCGACGTTGTTATGGCGGACAGATTTGTTGAGCTTTCTCAAAACAAGCATTTCAAGTTTATTATGGTGCTTAGTGATGAACGAATTTTCAAATGTGAACGAGGCTTTATTACAAAGTCACTTATTGAAAAATATGCCCCCGCAAACAAATACAGCTTGTTTATAAATGGTACACAGGAGCTACTCAACACAATTTCACCGCATATTGACGAACTGAAATTTGAAACAAATCGAATAAGATACAACAAATAAAAAAATCCACGATAGCCTGACTATCGTGGATTTACTTTATTATATTACTTAATTATTCAAAATCATCAATGTCGGTTTTAGCCTGTGCTGCAACAGCCTCTGCAACGAAATCATCTGCAGGGTTAAGGTTGACCTTCTGTGCAGGTGCATCTGCAACAGGAGTGGACTCAGCCTCAACAGGAGCAGCAGGAGCAATATCATCCTCAACAATAAAATTGCCTGATGTAAGCTTATAAGCAATTGCTGCATTCTGCTTTTTCATTTCTTCAACAGCGTTGTTAAGCTCCTTTGACATATTTTTGATTGAAACGATAATGTAACCAAAAATAGCAAAAAGGATAACACCATAAGTAATAACGTAAACAGAGAAATAGTTTACTGAATCAACAAAGCCAATTAGAATGACTGCGGGTAAAACAAGCGCACAAACAACGAAAAGTGCTACAAATAAAATCTTTTTTCCGATAGACATAAAAACACCTCAATTATTTATTTCGTTCAGCAATTCTGTTAAGACCTGCAAAACCAATTTCAACTGATTTGTATGGGTCAAGGTCATAGCAATTATCCTGCTCAATAACAATATATTTAATGCCGATATCCTTACATGCCTGATAGCAAGCATCAAAATCAATATTACCTGTGCCGCATTCAGCAAAAAGCTGCTTGTTGTTAACAATCTTCATATCCTTGAAGTGGCAAACCTCTGCCCTGCCTGCAAGCTTGCGAAGGTAATCGGCAGGAGTAACACCGCCAACCTGCATCCAATATGTATCGGGGATGAAGTGAAGGTCAGGTGCCTCCTCAATAAGGCGCTCAAAGGTACGCTTACCATCATAAACCTCAAACTCAATAGCATGGTTGTGGTAGCAGAGCTGCTTGCCCTGTGCCTTCATTTTAGAGGCAATTTCATTGCACTTGACAATGAAGCCTGTAACACCCTCGGCAGACTCGTGAACGTTACCGGGCATTGCACCAATACCGATGTTTTTGCAATTTATGAGGTCGTGCTCATAAATAAGGGCATCAAGGTCATTTTTCATTCTGTCATAGGGCTTGTGAGTAACACAAACCTCCATTTTGTATTTATCAATGAGCTCGGCAACAACCTTTGGATCAATATCGCCAATGGCAGAAATCTGAACAACGTTGCAACCAATACCGTCAAGAAAATTCAATGTTTCTTCAAAGTCGTGTGCATTCTGGCACTTGTCACGAAGAGTGAAAAGCTGAACGCCAAGTTTAATATCAGACATATTAACCTCCGAATGTTTAATATATATTTTCATTTTATCACATAATTTAAAGATGTAAAGATTTTTTTACCATTTATGCAAATTATTTAAAAAAACTATTGATTTATTTTTAAAAAGGTATAAAATATATAATGTATGATAATGACTCGTGAAAGAGATTAGAGGTTTCAATTTATGGCAAAATATCTTATTGTTAATGCGGATGACTACGGTATGTGCACAGCCGCTAACGAGGCGGTTGAAGAATTGTTCCTTGGCGGATGGTTAAAATCTGCCACAGTTATGATTCCCTGCCCTGCTGCAAAGCACGCTGTTGATTTTTCAATTGCACATCCCGAATATCCTATCGGTGTTCACCTCACCATGACAAGTGAATGGGGCAAATATCGTTGGAAGCCTTTAACAGACGGCAAAACCCTTATTGATGAAGAAGGCTTTATGTGGCATGAAAGCGATCAGGTTGAAAAGAACGCTTCTTACGAAGACCTTGAGCGCGAGGCACGTGCACAGATTGACCAGGCACACGCTTGGGGTATGAAGCCCTCACACGTTGACAATCATATGGGCTCACTTTATGGCCACTACACAGGTCGCCTTGGTCTTGCTAAAATGACACTGCGCATCTGTGGTGATTATGGTTATGCATATCGTCTTTACGTTAAGCACGACAAGCGCATCTGCCCCAACGGCACACCATATCCCCTTTATGCTGCCGTTACACTCCTTTCAAAGAAGTGGGGCAAAAAATATGACGTTATCATCCCTGATTATCTTCTTTTCCCGGATTGGAACGACACAATGCGTGTTAGCTACGAAACCTATCGCGATATGATACTCAAAACATGGACAAACATCCCCGACGGTGTTACTGAGACCTTTGTTCATCCCTCTGTTGAGAATGACGAGCTTAAAGGTATCACAGCAAGATGGCAGGACCGTGTTTGGGAATACCGCCTTATGAAGGACCCCTACGTACATAAATACCTTAAGGACCATAAGGTTACACTCATCAGCTACCGCGAGCTTATTGAAATGCGCGGTGGCACAGTAAAAGGCTAAAATACACACTCGGCAGTTCAATGAGCTGCCGAGTTTTTTATTTATCGATTAAATAAAACGGGTGAGCTGTTAAGCCCACCCTTTTTTGAGAGAAATATTTAGTTGTTTTTAGGGTCAATCACAGAGCCGTCCCATGTCTTATCTTTTCTTCGACTCATCGCAATAAAAAAAGTTACAGATAAAATGGTAATAGCCAAATTAACAAATATAATCAAGCCAACGCCCAACGTTTCATTTACTCCATTCAAACCAAATGAAACAACATTTTTAATCACAAAAGCAAGATCAAAAAAAGAAAATATTCCTACAATCAAAATCCCTTTAAGTTTCTTTTTGAATAAAAACCTCAAATTGATTACACGAATCAAAAAAACAAAT
>JAGBTL010000027.1 GCA_017631355.1 Clostridia bacterium | reverse complement strand
GTGCTTGATTACTTCGGTGAAACAGCATACAAGCGTCTTGCAGAGCTTTGCGACGTTGCAGGCATTGCAGGTCCTGCACAGGGTGATCGCGAAAAGGCAAAGCGCTTTATCGCTGCAATCCGTGAGCTTAACGCAAAGATGAACATCCCCGACGGCTTTGAGCAGATTAAGGACGAGGACATCCCCCTTATTGCAGAACGTGCACTTAAGGAAGGCAACCCCCTCTACCCTGTGCCCAAGATTATGGATCAGGCAGACTGCGAAGCACTCATCAAATCACTTAAGAAATAAAAAAATTTCGACCTCAAACGAGGTCGATTTTTTGTTTAATGCAGAATGCAAAATGCAAAATGCAAAATTATCGGGCACTGCGTGCGGCTATTATAAAGCTATCGCTAAATTGAAGTAATGCGAAGCCTTACCTCCCTTTCCCAAGGGAGGGGGACCATTGCCTTGGCAATGGTGGTGGGTAGTTCCAGCCGTGGCTAATCTAATGTTGGTTAGAACAAAATACTATAATTTTGCGAAGCCTTACCTCCCAAGTGAAGTAAGGCTTCGCTTTATTTTTGTTTTTTCACTCTATCAATAACGCCAAAAACCACAAATTTAACGAATGCGGCAATGATGATACCACCGCCGATTGCGGCGCCCACCTCTGCAGTAGTCAGCAGATACTGTGCGGCATCGCGATAGTTTGAGTTGAGCAGGTTGCTCATACTATAATAAAGAGAGCCACCCGGTACAAGGGCAATGCAGCCGGGCAACAGAAATACTGTTGAGGGTGCCTTGCAAATCCTTGCAAAGACCTCGGCACCAAAGGCACACGCAAGTGATGCCACAAGATTGGGAACAAAGGCATTGTCAGGGAACAATTCGGCAAAAATGAAGTAAAAAACACACGCAATGGCACCATCAAGCGTAGCATAAAGCCAATGCTTGGGCTTAAGCCTGAAAAGAAGGGCAAATCCAAAGGTTGCAACAATACCTGCAACAATTTTTACAACGATATCACTCAATTGAACACACCCCCGAAAGCAAGAATAGCCACAATAAAGCCGAAGGCAACCATTACAGCAGTCAGAATGGCCTGAGTAAACTGAATAACACCTGATACTGTATCACCAAACAAAAGGTCTCGGACAGCGTTACCAAAGGCAAGACCGGGAATGAGCAGCATAATTGTGCCAATCATAACCATATCAATGTTATTGCCAAGCCCTAATTCAACTATACTCAGGGCAGATAAAGCACCCACAAAGGAAACCGCAACCGTATAAAGCATCTTGTTGCCGATTTTCAGCTTATGCAGATTAAGGGCTGAAACAACAAGCCCCGCAATGGCAGCAGCGCATCCGTCAAGGAGCGTGCCTCCAAAGAAAATAGCAAAGCCACCTGCTGCAAGCATACCTGCAAGTAAGGTCAGATATCTGTTAAAGGGCTTGGTTGTAGTGGCTTTTTCAATAAGCTCATCAACATCATCAAGCTTAATTTCACCCGAGCATATTTTACGTGATATGTCGTTAAGCGTATCAAGCCTATACATATTATTAGCTGTGTTGTAAACGCGCCTTATCTGTGACGCGGTTGTTCCGTCTGCCATTCTCACACCTGCCATAACAAGTGACGGAAGAGCAAAAACATCAGTATGCACCGCACCGTAAGCCGTGCATATTCTGTTCACGGTGTCCTCAATTCTGTGAGGCTCACCGCCGCACCTTAAAATATTTTCACCAATATCAAGCGCCTTACAAAGAATGTAATCGGCACTATATTTTGCAGCTTCAGCACTATTAAGCTTTGGCAGGTCAACGCCCGAGAGCTTGTTTTTCTTCACCGCTTACACCCTTTCGTTCATTTACGTGAATCAATGTAATTCTGTAAAATAATTTCAGCCGCAACGGCATCAACAACCGCCTTGCGCTTTTTACCCCTGACGTTGTTGTCACTGAGTATTCTGTGTGCAGATACTGTTGTGAGTCGTTCATCCCAGAAAACCACAGGGATATCCGTTTTACTGCGGAGAATTTCTCCGAGAGCCTCGCAAGCATCTGCACGGAAGCCCTTTGAGCCATCCATATTTTTAGGAAGTCCAACAACAATTTGCTCTGCCTTTTTTTCGGCTGCTATATCAACAATTTTATCACCAAGTGTCTGTGGATTCCACTCTGTGAGAACACACACAGGTGAAGCAAGCATTTCAAGCTTGTCACAAACTGCAATGCCTGTGCGCTTATCACCGTAATCTACTGATAAAATAACCATAAATACTCCTCAAAAAATGGCTGATAGAATAACTATCAGCCATATATTATACTTTAATTTACTACTTGCCCTTAATCATACGCTCTGTCTGTGCGGCAATGCCTTGACCCATATCAGGCTGAGGCGCCTCGGTTACAGGTGGTGTTGTTGGAGCAGGTGCCTGAGTAGGCTCAGGTGGTGCCTGTGTAACAGGCTCGGTAACAACCGTTGTAGGCTTCTGTGTAGCCTGTGTGGGCTTGGTTGTTGCAGCCTGTGTGGGCTTATTGAGAAGACCTGCAAGGCTGTTTGATGTATCGGTGGTTGAAGTGCCTGTTGTACTGGTATTGGGAATAACAGAAGGAATACCCTGACCAATACCATTTATAATAGAGCAGCTTCTGCATCTGTTCGGCACGTTAGATGACTTGTAGTAGCCTGTTGCCTTGGGACAGCCTGCATTTGCAATATCACCTGAAATTGTACAGTAGCTTCTTGCAACAACGCCGTTTGCCTTGGGGAAATCAAGGTCGTCAAGGTCCTCGTGAACGTCGTCCATAATCTCCTTGAAGATACGACCTGCGGGGTTACCTGATACGTTTCTGATTTTCTTGGGCTGGTCATAGCCATACCAAACAGCAGCAACGTAGTAAGGTGTACCTGCAACAAACCAACGGTCCTTATCGTCAGAGGTTGTACCTGTCTTTGCGAAGGTCTGGAAGCCCTTAACACCATAAGAAGCACCTGTACCGCCGCCCTGTGTAACAGTTTTAAGAAGGTTTCTCATAACACCGGCTGAGCTTTCGCTGATAACCTGATCGCCTGAATCATCACCTGATTTAAGGAGAACCTCTGTACCATCGTTGTTTGTTACCTTGTAATACGCATAGGGTCTGAAGTAATAGCCGTTGTTACCAAACATCTGGAAGGCGGCAGCCATTTCAAGTGTTGTAACACCCTCACTACAACCACCAACGGCGATTGTTGAGTAGTTAGCATCGTAGTAATCGCTTGTTTCATCCTCAACAAAGGTTGTGAACTTAAGGTCGTCAACAAGGAAGTCAAAGCAGGTTTCAAGACCCATCTTACGTGCAATCTGTGCAGGAACTGTGTTAAGTGAAACCTGCAAAGCATACTGTACGGTTACAAATGAGTTTGCAGAGCCTGCGTTACCACCGTAGTTAGTGGGCCAACGTGATGAACCCATTTTGATACCATAGTTCTGAACCTTGGTTGACCAGGTAATAACGTCGTTATCAATACCGGGTGCATAAACTGAAATGGGCTTGATTGATGAACCGGGCTGACGAGCAGACTGTGAGGCTCTGTTAAGGCCACGGAAGGGACCTTTCTCGCCTGCACCGCCAACCATAGCAACAACTCTGCCGTTATAGTCCATAATGGTGATTGCAGACTGTACTGCGGGATTTTCCTCTGTATCCTCCTCGTTGGGGAATACAGTTCTGTTTTCATAAACGTATTCTGCCTTTTCCTGAATTTCCATATCAACGGCAGAATAAATGCGAAGACCGCCGAAGAAAACCTTTTTCCATGCCTCGTTGTATGTGAGGTCATATTCACGCATAAGGTCTTCAATAACGTTATCAATTACGAAATCGGTATAGTAAGAGGATTCAATCTCCTCCTTATCTTTTTCAATCTCTTCAATTTCAGCGTCGGAATACTCCTTGTTTTCATCAATTTCAGAGCTGTTATCCTCAACCTTGCCGTCCTTGTTGAACACAAGCTCAAAGCTTTTAGCCTCGTTGTATTCATCTTCAGTAAGGCTACCCTGCTCAAACATACAACGGAGTGCATACTGCTGACGCTCGTGGTTGTCTTCAAAATTTGTTATTGGGTCAAGTGCACCGGGTGCCTGTGTAATGGAGGCAATTGTAGCGCACTCTGCAGCGTTAAGGTCTGCAACGTCCTTGCCAAAGTAAAACTCTGCAGCAGTCTTAACACCATAGCAGCCGTTACCAAGATATGCTGTGTTGAGATAGAACTCCATAATTGTTTTCTTGTGGTAGTTCTGCTCAAGGTTAAGTGCATTAAGAATTTCGTAAAACTTACGTGAAACGGTACGTCCGTTTTCACCTGTAAGGTTTTTGATAAGCTGCTGTGTGATTGTTGAACCACCCTGCTCAAAGCCTGACTTAACAACACCAAGGATTGTTCGTGTCCAGTCAACGCCCTGATGCTCGTAGAAACGCTTATCCTCAAGGTCACGGAAGGCATCAATCATTGTCTGAGGAATGTCCTCGTAGTCAACCCACACACGGTTTTCCTCACCGTGAAGACGGAGCAGCTCAACAAGCTGCTTGTCCTGATCGTAGGCATAGATAATGCTTGTCTGTGCCTGATTTGCCTTGTACTCCTCAAGGTCCATTGCATTTTCCTCATCAGCGATGTAATCAACCGCAAAATTGTAAACGTAGGTGCATGCAACAGTACCACAAATAGCGCCTATGGCAAAGAATGTGAAAAGTGTGCCCAAAATAACGCGGAGAACAGGATGCTCTTTGCGCTGCTTTTTGACCTTTTTGGTGCTCTGTGCACCATTGCCAGAACGTTTTATAGCCATTAAGGAAAAACGCCTCCTTCAAATAATGAACGTAAGTTATGTTAATTACGAAAACAATCTATTTTAACTTGACTATTATATCACAAGTTTTCGCAAATGTTTATACTTTTTTAAAAATTTTTACTAAATAATAGTATATATTTTGCTTTTTTTATTAAAATCTGCTTTACGGCATATTTTCAACCACTGCCTCTGCAACTGCAAG
>JAGBTL010000224.1 GCA_017631355.1 Clostridia bacterium | reverse complement strand
CGTTGTTCTTGAAAATGGTGAAACCTTCCCCCTTAAGGTGAACGAGGCGGAAAGCAAGACCCTTGAGGAGCTTTCAAAGCAGATTGACGACCTTTTTGAGCGCCTTAAGAAAACCGATATTGATAAGGTTATGTTTGAGGTTATTGCACAGCGAACAGTAGGTCTCCTTCTCAGCGGTGCAATTGTTCCCACCATTGCACAGACTGTTACAGGCTACGTTGGAAAGCACAAGGTTGCAAAGCCGAAGGACCATTTCCACCGAAATCCACGCGATGGCTCAATTCTCCTTATGGAGGAGCTTAACGAGGGCTCTGTGTGCCTTACAAACTGGGGTCCCCTTTATGAGGGTCTTAACGGTAACGTAACCTATACACCTCTTCTCTTCCCACAGACCTTCTTAATGGCTATGGGCAGCGTGAGAGATACAGAATATGCCTTCAGAAACGATAAGGGTGAGGTTGACCTTGCAACAAAAAAGGTGCTTCCCATCACACTTATGTTTGACCACAGAATAGGCGCATTCAACGACGTAATGCCCTTTATCAAAAAGCTTGACGAGATTTTCCAGAATCCCGAAATAATGCGTGAGTGGTAAATCAAAACAAAAACATTCCCGACAATCATTGATTGTCGGGATTTCCTTTTTTAATAATAAGCCTCGCGCTTTTTCTTTTTTATAAATTTGTATATAAGATAAATCACCACAAGCGCAAGTGAAACAGATAAGCCAACGTAGGCATCCATAATTGAGTTGCCCTCAATTTTAAGCTCGTTCCACAGCATTGTCATATACTGCTGTGTTTCGTAGTCAAGGTTCTCAAAAATCTGTGTTACGGGCATCTGTGACTCATCGGGGTAAAGGATTTCGTTGCCCTTAAGGTCGTAGTCGTCGCTTTCAAGAACAAGGGCGTGGGGTGTAGCGTAGCAGATGTAGTTTGCATTTGCAACCGCAATATCCTCACGGCACATAAAGTTGATATAAAGCTCGGCTGCTTCCTTGTTCTCTGTATTCTTGGGAACGCACATTGAGTCAACGAAGTAGTTTACGCCCTCCTTGGGATAGCAGAATGCAAGGTCGGGGTTTGTGTCGTACATTGTCAGGTAGTCACCTGCATAGTATGCGGCAATGGCAGCCTCGCCCTTTTCCATTTTGTTGTAAACCTCATCCATAACGTATGATGAAATAAGAGGATTCTGCTTTTTGAGCAGGTCAAGAGCCGCATCCCAATCCTTGGTATCTGTTGAGTTTACGCTTTGACCAAGGTAGCATTGTGCAATACAGAAGGCATCACGGGGGTTGTTGAACATCAGGATTTTCCCTGCATACTGTTCATCCCACATAATTCCCCAGCTGTCAACAGGTCCGTCAACCATGGTGGTGTTGTAAATAAGGCCAACCATACCCACGGTGTAGGGGACTGTGTATTTTTCCTCGGGGTCGTAGTAAAGACCCTTGTACTTGGGTAATATGTACTGATAGTTGGGAATGTTGCTGAAGTCAAGCTCTGCAAGCATATCCTCATCTATAAGCTTTGCAACCATATATTCCGAGGGAATAATAACGTCGTAGTTTGCGCCGCCGCTTTTCAGCTTGTTGTACATATTCTCGTTGCTGTCAAAGTTTGTGTAATTGACCTTGATGCCGTATTCCTTTTCAAATTCAGCATTTACGTCAAGGGTTCCCTCGCTGCCGTCGGAAATGTATTCACCCCAGTTGTATACGTTGAGGGTTGTTCCCCTCAGGTGTGAATAATCCTTTTCAGCAGGAGCTGCAAGGGCAGGTAATGCACAGCTGAATAAAAGCACAGCGGCAATAAGGCAAGAGAAAAAGCGTTTAATCATTTCTTTGCACCGCCCTTCTCCTTGCTCAGCTTCTTGTCGCCGTGTGCACTGATGATGTTTGAAACAATAAGGAGCACAAGGATTGCAACGAAGATGAGTGTTGACAAGGCGTACATATCAGGTGTAACGCGACGCTTTGTCATTGAGAAAATGCGGATGGGCAGGGTCTGTGACTCTGTGCCGCTGACGAAGTAGCTGATAATGAAATCGTCAACAGATAAGGTGAATGCCATCATAAGACCGGATATGATACCGGGCATAATAGCAGGCAGCATAACCTTGAAGAAAGCCTGAAGGGGAGTACAGCCCAAATCCTGTGCCGCTTCGGCAAGGTGAGGGTCTGTCTGCCTTAGCTTTGGTAATACGTTAAGGATAACGTAGGGCAGCTCGAAGGTTGTGTGAGCAATGATAAGCGTACCGAAGCCCAAGGTGCCTGTTTTACCGAATACCGCGCCAATGAACACGAAAAGAAGCATCATTGAAACACCGGTAACAATTTCGGGGTTCATCATGGGAATGTTTGTTACGGTCATAACGCTGCTCTTAAGGAGCTTGTTTTTGTAGCCGTAAATTGCAGTTGCGGCAGTCGTGCCCATAACAGTTGCAATAATTGATGATGCAACCGCAACAATCATTGAGTTTTTAAAGGCGTCAAGTGTTGCAGCATCACGGAAAAGCTCCTTGTACCAATGAAGGGAGAAGCCTTCAAAAACAGACGTGCTTTTGCCTGAGTTAAAGCTGAAAACAATGAGCACGATAATAGGTGCATATAAGAAAATGAACACAAGTGCCTGATAAAGCTTTGAGCCGATAGAGGTCTTTTTCATATAATAACACCTCCATCGTCATCAGAAAACCTGTTCATAACTGCAAGACAGATGAAAATGAGTATCATCAGAATGAATGAAAGCGATGCACCCAGATGGAAGTTGTTTGCAGTCTGGAACTGTGTTTCAATAATGTCACCGATAAGGATTGTGCCTGTGCCGCCAAGCTTCTGTGAAATGTAGAAGGTGCTTACAGATGGCACGAACACCATTGTGAAGCCCGAAACCACACCGGGCACACTTAAGGGAATGGTAACGTTGCGGAAAACGTCAAGCTTGTTACCGCCCAGATCCTGTGCAGCCTCAACCAACGAGTGGTCAGTTTTAAGCATAACGGTGTAAATCGGCAAAATCATATAGGGCAGGAAGTTGTACACCATACCAAGCACAACTGCACCACGGGTGTTAATCAGCTGTAACGGCTCAAAGCCAAGACTTGTTATGAGGGTGTTTACAAGCCCGTAATCCTCAAGGATTGTCATCCATGAGTAGGTTCTTAAAAGGAAGTTCATCCACATGGGCAGCATAATGAGCATTGTCATGGTGCTTTGCTTCTGTGGGCCCTTCTGCGCCATTATGTACGCTAAGGGATATGCAATTAAAAGACAGATTACTGTTGCCAGTAAGCCAAGCCATATAGACAAAACAAAGGTGTCCTTGTATTTGCTGATTTCAGCTAAGTTTGCAAGTGTGAAGGCACCCTCGCTGTCTGTGAAAGCGTAGTAGGCAACCATACCCAGCGGAACGATAATAAACAAAGCCGCCCAAACAAGGTATGGAGCGCCTGCCAAGCGTGACATAAGCGATGATTGTTTGTTCATCATCAGCACTCCTTTCTGTTTTTATGGGGGATTTTATTCGTCCTCGTCCTCATAAACTGTGGCGTCAGACAGCTCGTCAAACTCTTCGCTGAAGGAGCTGTAGTCACCATACAGACCGGAATACTGTGATTTTTTCATAATGTGGATTGCGTCAGGCTCAACGTTAAGACCGATTGTAGAGCCAACTGCCTGATAGTCGGTTGACTGAATCATCCACTTAAAGCCCTTGATTTCAACAATGATTTCGTAGTAAACACCCTTGAAGGTGATAGATGTTACAATACCTGAAATCATAGATTTTTCAACAGGCACAACGTCAACGTCCTCGGGTCGCACAACAACGTCAACGTTTTCGTCAACGCCAAAGCCCTTGTCAAGGCACTTGAACCTGTGACCTGCCATTTCAACCCAGAAATCGGCACGCATAACACCCTCAATAATGTTGCTTTCACCGATGAAGTCTGCGACGAAAGCGTTTTTGGGCTCGTTGTAAATGTCGGTGGGTGTGCCTATCTGCTGAATCACGCCGGAGTCCATAACAACGATGGTGTCGCTCATTGAGAGCGCCTCCTCCTGGTCGTGTGTAACGTAAATGAAGGTGATGCCAAGGCGCTGCTGAATGTTTTTAAGCTCAACCTGCATATCCTTGCGGAGCTTAAGGTCAAGTGCGCCGAGGGGCTCGTCAAGGAGGAGCACGCGGGGCTTAACAACCAATGCTCGTGCAATGGCAACACGCTGCTGCTGACCACCTGAAAGCGAAGCTATATTTCTACGCTCAAAGCCCTTAAGGTTAATGAGTGAAAGCATTTCTGTAACAGCCTCTTTAATATCCTTTTCGGGAGTCTTTTTAAGGCGCAGACCAAATGCAATGTTCTCATAAACGTTTAAGTGAGGGAACAGAGCGTAGCGCTGAAAAATGGTGTTGAGCTGCCTTTTGTGGGGCGGAACACCATTGATTACTTTTCCGTCAAAAATGACCTCGCCCGAATCAGGCTCCTGGAAGCCTGCAATCATTCTGAGCGTGGTTGTTTTACCGCAACCGGAGGGACCTAAAAAGGTGATGAATTCCTTGTCACGGATGTATAAATTCATATTTTCAATAATCTGCTGACCGTCAAAGGCTACAGATACGTTTTTAAGTTCAATGATATGGTTGGACAATTATGCATCCCCTCTCCGCAAATTAAGAATATTTGAAAAAATTTTCAAAAGAAAAAACCACCTACCCAAAGAACATTAAATGTTATCCTTCAAATTGGTGAATTTTATTTTGTCCGTGGCATCAACTAAGTCTGAAACCCGTGACGGCTGACACGTTATTTTTAATTTGCAACTCTTAATATATATACAAATAATGCAAATGTCAATATATTTTTAAAAATGTCGGAAAATAAATATTTACGGCATATTTTTACACACAGTAGAACAGGGTGTCCCAGGCAGGGATATAGGGGTGGTGCCTCAGGTGGATTTTGTAGTCGGGATTGAGCCTGTTAAGGAGTATGGGCAGGGTAAAGGCATCCTCACATTTATGGTATGCGGCAACGTTCAGCTTGGGCATGTACTCTGTAAAAATTCTTCCCGACGCGCTGATTATTTCGTTTTCACAGCCCTCCGCATCAATTTTTATGTAGGTGGGCACGTTGTCACCGCACAGCGCTGAGAGAGTAACGCTTTTCTGCATAACGCTACCGCCCACCGCAGATTGTCTGCCGTGAGCATCGGAAAAGCCGATTTCACCGTCAACGTGAGTAACTGCAACGTTGTGTGCCTCAAAGCATTCAAGCCGTGCACAATGCTCCGTCAGCTTTTTGAAGGTCTTTGTGTCAGGCTCGGCACAGATAATGTGCTTGTAGCTTCCGTTTGTGTAGCTTAAAAAGGTGTCAACGGTATCACCGCGGTATGCACCGATGTCAACGTAAACCTCGTTTTCTGAAAGCTTAAGGATATTGGTGAATGCCTCGTCCTCGGTGGTGGTAATTGCCTTGAGTGTTTCAAGTCTGCCGCCGTATAAAAATTCAATATACCCCTTGAACAGCTCCTTTGAGGTGTCGTCTGCCATAAGGCTGTGTGCAAGCTCAATTTCATTGCGGTGACAGTTTAAAAATTTTTGGTCAAAAATCTGTGTGCCGATTACGGGTACAACAGGCACAAGAACCCTGTGCCTTTGGGCAAGGGCATATACGTTATCCATAACCTCAGGCACAGAGGTGCCGAAGGTTACAATTATTGTGAAATTGTGGTAGCATTCCTCAAAGTGCTCAATGGGCATAACCTGAAAGCCGCGGAAGCTTCTTTTTCGCACAAAGCTGCTGCTTGCAGTCACACCTGCAAGGGGAATATTAAGCTCATTTAACACGTCAACAACCTTGTCGGCGCCATTGCCTGTGCCGTACATAACGATGGGCTCGGTTGTGCTTTTTAATTCCTCCCACACGCAGGGAACACTCATTTCAAAAGACATAATCTCCCCTCTCGTGAATTGTAGCACAAAACCTGCGCATAATCAATAACAGCACCGCGCTTTGTGGCACAGTGCTGTGAAAATTTTTATGAACGTAAGCCTATCCAAAGCCCGTGGGCGTTTCGCAGACCTTCGCAAACCTCATACTCCATAATGGCCTTTTCTGCCTTGTATCTGTGGAGGTTTATTGCAGTACGTAAGGCACTCTGTCCTTCCGTTGCTTTCTCAATGCGCCTTTCAAGAGCTCTCACTCTCTTGAAATGATATTCAATTTTAATGCTCAAAATGGTTTGTCGTGTGCTTCTCATGATTGATTCTCCTTTTCAAGTATTTTTTATGAAGCGGACACAAAGCGACTTTATGTGCCCTACAGCTACATTATACATAAATGCCCTGTCAATAATTGTCGATACTTGGCGGTTAAGTGTGAAATTTTCGTTAATACAAAAATAAATGGAATTATTTATACTTTATTATCACTTGTAAAGGAATTTTGTTTGTGTTAAAATGT
>JAGBTL010000223.1 GCA_017631355.1 Clostridia bacterium | reverse complement strand
TATTGGTATGGTATGATTTTATAAAAAGGTGCAGGGTGGAGGTTTTTATATGAACGGACTTACACGACGCGAAAAGCTTATTACAGATATTGACACAGTAATTGATATACTCGAAAAATCGAAGGTTTTGCACCTCGGTCTTGTTGATGGTGACGAGCCCTATGTTGTGCCTATGAACTACGGCTATACAATGGATGAGGGAAAGCTTACCCTGTGGCTCCACGGTGCAACCCAGGGCAGAAAATACGACATTATCAGGAAAAATCCTAAGGTGTTTTTTGAAATGGAGTGCGACCTTCAGCCCTTTGAGGGTGACGTTGCCTGTAAATACGGCATAAGCTACACATCACTTATGGGCAGGGGTACCGCAGTTATTATTGAGGATAGTCAGGAAAAGCAGGACGCTCTTACCTTCCTTATGAAAACGCAGACAGGTATGGATTTTGAATTTAATGAGAAATTAGCATCAGTTGTAGGTATAATTCGCATAGATGTTACCGATTACACGGCAAAGCACAGACCCTTACCAAAAAAATAAAAGGGGGACAGCAATATGAAGTGTCCTAATTGCGGAAAAAATATCGGCAGATTTGAGCTTGCGCCCAACTGTAAGCAATGCGGAGTAAATATATTTTACAGTCAGCAAAAGGATTTGCTCACCCGTGATGCAAAGATGTGTGAGCTTGAATATGCAGGCTGCCGAATTCTTGTTTCGAAGCTTAAAGCGACCTTTATAAAGGGTGCACTTCCCATTATGCGAATTGTTGCCATGGTTGTTGCCATAGCATCAATCTTTGTGCCCTTTGCTACTGTGACGACACAGCTCCCTCTTATGAGTGTGGAGTTCAGCTTTGGCGCTTGGGGTATCTATTCCGCCTTTTCGGACGGCACCCTTGGTGCGGTAATAAGCCTGTTGGATTATACTCCCCGTGAGGCAGGTGTAATGCTTGCTTTATTGGGGCTTATTGTGCTTATTTTCCTTTCAGGACTCGGTATATTCCTCGGGCTGCTCTTGTCATTTATAAACATTCAGAGATCGGCAAGGGCTATGAGGGCCCTCGCCTTGATTGGTGCGGCTTTTTGTGTTGTAGCAGCGGCTACAAGCCTTTTAATGCCATCAATTATGTCACAAAGCGGCTTCCTCGCTGCAAAGCCCGGTATAGGCGCATTTGGCTGCTTTGCCGTTCTTGTATTTATTTTTGTTCTTAATCAGCTTGTTATAAAGAAAAATATTCAGCCCGAAATCAAGGAGGTTGACCTTCAGCGCGTTGAAATGAAAAAGAGAGTCAAGGCAGGAGAGGTTTCCCTTGATGACCTGACGCTTCCTGTTTTTGAGACCGAGGAGGAGCGTCAAAAGCGCTTGGAGGAACAGGAAAAGCGAAACCAGATGGTGCTTGAGGCGAAGGGTGGTGAAGCAGATGAGTAAGCCACAGAAGGAGCAGAGCAAGAAAAAGCAGTTTGTGATTTTCGGCTTATGCAGTCTGCTTGCGCTGGTGCTGTGTATGGTCACCCTTGTAATCACCGTTAAGCAGGTGGAGGGTGATAACGTTGCCGCTACTGATGATGCCGTAGCAAGGCAGAGCGCAACAGAGCTTGAAAACGATCTTGCAAGCCTTAATGAATATGCACACAGGCTGACAGCTTACACACAAGGCAACAAATTTGTAAAGGTTAATTCATATACTGACGTTGCCGTTGATGATTCCACAGTTAAGGTTTTCTCCGCAGGGGAGGAGCTTGACAACAGCATTTTCATCTTTGCCAAAAACAAGCTTGCATCGGCAGTTGATAGCTGGTATGGCGAGGACTACGTGGGAGTATTCGGTACGGAGTATGACACAATGCCTGTGGTTGACCTGATAGGTGTTAAATCAGCCGAGGGCAGCTACACAACAGGCCTTGCCGATGAGAATGGCAGCCCTGTTTATGACGATAACGGTCAGCTTGTTGACGAGGGCTACTATTACGTAACCTTCAAGGTGGACGGCACCGCAGAGGCTGAAAAGGGCTTTGCAGAAGCCTTCCGCACAGCAAAAAGGCCTGCAATAGGTGACCTGCTTACAAAGGAGCTTGCAGCAGTTTGTGACATTACGGACGGCAGCGTTACACCTGCTGAGTTTACAATTACACTTAAGGTCAACCGCTTTACTGATGAAATGGAGCACCTTGAGGTTGAACGTGCATATAACGTAAAGGCGGACTTGTCCTTTAAGGGCGCAATGCGCGATTTCGGTGAAAAATCAGTTGAATTCACCTGCAAGGTGACGGAGCATTTTGACTATTACTATGCAGGCGTACGCTTTACAAACGACCCCTTGACTCTTGGCGTCGGTGAGGAGGGCGTTGTTTCCGTCAAGGCTGTTATTGAGGATGACAGTGACTATACCGTTACCTTCTCCTCATCAGATGAAAGCGTCGCAATTGTAGATGAAATGGGCTACGTTACCGCAATCGGAGAAAGTGAGCAGCCTGTTTATATTACGGTTACACTCAATTATATGGGTGAGGTTTTTACAGATAAGTGTCCTGTCTATATTGGCGGAGCACATAATTAAGGGGGTGCTTTTGTGAGTGAAAATGACGTTAAAGCAATAGTCACAGAAAAAGCGCCCGAAGGGGAAGGCGTAAGATATTACGAGGGTCATAATTTTGTGGGTGTCCGCGAAACCGTGGCATACCTTATGAATGACTGGTCAAACTCCTTCCACATCAACAACTTTTCCGAGCGATATATCTGGGACGTTGTTAATATTGACTTTACTGTCAGCGCGGTTATGAACCTTGTTACTGCCGCGTGGGACATTGTTAACGATACGTTTATTTCAGTTATTGTGGACAACACGCGCACTCGTATCGGTAAGTTCAGACCCTACCTTGTGGGTATGCAGCTGCCCCTTACGGTAATGAGCGTGTTCACGTGGCTTTTGCCCCTGTTTTTTGGCACAACAAGCGGTACTCATCTGCCAAAGCTGATTTATTACTATATTTTTGCAATTATCAACGAAACCGCAGGCACCTTTACAAGCGTTGCCAAAAGCGGTTATATGTCCACTATTACGCCGAACCCTAATGAGCGAATAAGGCTTATCACCCTTGCGGAGCTTCTCACAGGCTATATGGGTGAGGATTTGCCGCGCTACATAATGGGTGTGCTCATTGACCTTGTTAACAACAAGGTTGTCAAATGGAAGCTCAGCTCGGTGTTTATGGTAATGGGTGGCGGTACGGCTATTATTTCCTCAATCTGCACCTTCTGGTTCTTTATGCAGTCAAAGGAGCGCGTGCCACAGTCCATTGAAAAGCCAAGCATTAAGGAGGGTATGCGCGCCATTGTGTCAAATTATCCCGTGCTCCTTATGTGCTTGTCAGAGTTTTTGGGTAACTTCTCAATCAGCAAGAGTGAAACGAACTACTTTATTGACGTTCTCGGAAGCTATTCGCTTATAACCCTTCTTAACATACCGTCCTCAATGAACGGCAGTATAAGCTACGCCTTCGTTGCACCCTTGAGAAGGCGCTTTTCATCAAAATCCTTGTGGATTTTCAACGACATATATAACAGCGCCATTTCAATATGCCTGTTCCTGTTTGGTATGACCAAGAAAAAGACAATGTTCAAAAGGACTATACCCATGTGCATAGCCTTTGGTCTTAAGGAATGGTTTGTAAAATGGTCGTGGGGTATTTCAAAGGTTATAAATGCAGACCTGTGGAACGAGGCAATGGACTATTGCGAGTGGAAAAACGGCTACCGAATGGAGGCTACTACAGGTGTTGCAAAGGGTCTTATCCTTAAGGTGCAGAGTGCCCTTCTCGGCTCTGTTACAAGCCTTATTATGAAGAAAATCGGCTACGTTCAGGGTCTTGAAATCGGCACACAGAACGATAAAACAAAGTTCTGGGAGTTCGCTCTTTGTACAATTGTTCCCACAATAACAGGCATTTTGAGAATTGTTCCCAAGTTCCTGTGGCCCATATCCCGCCAGAAGCGCGAGTGGATGTACGCAGAGCTTCAGGAAAAGCGTCAGAAAAGCGTTATGGGCTACATTGAGGATTTTAAAAATACTGATTGAAAATAAACGCAGTATTTGTTATTATGGTGCTATAAGCTTTACCGGAGGTTAAAATATGGAAAATAATATGGGATTTCAGCCACAGCCACAGCCACAGAAAAAGAGCAATAAGCCTGTTATAATTGCACTTTGTGTAATTATTACTTTGCTTATTGCGGTTATCGGCGTTGTAGGCGTGTTCGTTGCATATAAAAACAGCGTATCATATGAGGATATAGTTGTTGCCCTTGAAAACGGCAAATATACTGAGGCCTGCAGCTTGTACGAGAAAAAGTATGGCTACGGCAACACAGATAATGAGCTTACAGGTGCTCTTGAGGACAGACTTATTGCACTTGAGGATGAGTTCGTTAATGGTGAGGTTACATACAACAAGGCAATTAAGGAAATTGAAACAATCCGCGAAATGGGTATCAAGAAGCTTCAGGAGGCGTTGGACAAGGCAGAGGGAACAATCGTTGCTGCCGAGGAGTCAACCACCAAGAAGGAAGCTCCGCAGGTTAACCTTGTTACAGAGCCGTTGCCCGAGGTTCCTCCTGTATCACGCTCACCCTATATCAAATCAGCAACAACACTTAATGGTACAGTGCTTGGTGCATCCGACGTAAATGCTGCGCGCTCATTTGGTGCCAACAAGGCTATTGACGGCTACTTTGATTCCTGCTGGTGTGTAAACACCGCCAATGCAGGTGCGGCAGGTGCCTCCATTCGCTTTGACCTTGGTCAGAGAAGCCTTGTTACAGGTATAATGCTTGTTAACGGTAACCTTTACCATTCCTATGACGGCCTTTTCCACAAAAACGGTCAGATTGAAAGCTTTACACTTACCTTCAGCGACGGCACAAAGCAGAGCTTTTATGCAGACTTCAACAGCTCTGCAAGCGATGGATATCAGACAATTTACCTTGATTATCCTGTGGAAACAGATTATATTACCTTAACAGTCGATTCAGGCTACGTGGGCACGTCATATACAACAAACGTGTGCCTTGGTGAGTTCAAGGTATTCTAAAATAAAAAGAGGCTCTCGCAGAGAGCCTTCTTTCTTAATTTTACGGAATTTATCATAGCGGAGGCTATTTTATGACAGATTTACCATTGTACAAAAACCCTGAGCTTTCAGCGGAGGAGCGTGCGGAGGATTTGCTTTCCCGTATGACCCTGCGTGAAAAAATTGCTCAGCTTGATATGAAGTTCGGCAGTCAGTATTGCACAGAGGTGCACCCCAACGATAATTGTTCGGTTACTGCCACCTCGGACTACTATTGGGACAGACTGCGCGAGGATTTTCCCGATGGTCTTGGTTACCTTCACGATAACTATTCTGTTCCTGCGGTTATGAACAAGCTGCAGAAGTTCTTTATTGAAAATTCCCGACTTGGCATTCCTGTGATTTTCACGGGTGAGGCACTTCACGGCATTGCGGGTACAAGGGCAACGGTTCTGCCAATTCCCACAGCCTGGGCGGCAACCTTTGAGCCCGATTATGCTTACAGAGCAGGCAGAGTTATTGCAAAGGAAACACGCTCATTGGGCATTTTTGAAATACTTGCACCTAACCTTGACGTTGCACGTGACCCCCGATGGGGCAGGACAGAGGAAACCTTTGGCGAGGATACCTGCCTTTCAACCAAAATGGCGGTCGGTATTGTTAAGGGGCATCAGAACGGAGATATTTCCAAAAAGGATTCGGTAATTTCCGAGCCCAAGCACTACTGTATCCACGGCATACCCGAGGGCGGTGTGAACTGTGGTACTGCACGCGCAGGTCTCCGCGAAATTGAAAGCTGCTATCTGCCTGTTTTTGAGGCGGCAATCAAGGAGGGGGGCGCAACCGACGTAATGGTCAGCTACAACTCCATTGACGGTGACCTTATGATGACCTCAAGCCACTATCTTAAAACTGTTCTTAAGGAGCGCTACGGTCTTGTCGGCATTTGCCGTTCAGACTGGGGCGGACTTCGTCGTGTTCACTATCTCCACAAAATGGCGAAGGACCCCAAGGACGCTATTTACCTTTCAAAGAAAAATGGCCTTGACTGTCAGGGCGGTGACGAATACCCCAACAAGCTGTGGGTTGATTCACTTGAGGAGCTTGTTAACGAGGGTAAGCTTGACGTTGAAAATATTAACGAATCATGCCGCCGTGTGCTCAGACTCAAGTTCAGACTTGGACTTTTTGAAAACCCCTATACAGATGAAGAGGGCTACAAGAGCGTTATAAACTGCAAGGAGCATCTTGATACCGCACTTGAAATTGCACAGAAGTCAATTATCCTTCTGAAAAACGACGGCATTCTGCCCCTTGATAAGAATAAATACAAGAAAATTGCGCTTATCGGACCATCCTCCGACAAGGTGCGCCTTGGCGGCTATTCTGCAAAAATTGTTGACAGAGAGCTTGAAACAATTTACAAGGTGCTTCAGGAAATGCTGCCCGATGCAGAGATTAAGCAATGTGACGGCTGCGGCATAAGTGGCGACGATTTCCGGTTTGCCCTTGGCGATCAGCACCACCTTGCAGGCATTAAGGCAGAGGAGCACACCGAGGATATTGAAGCTGCCGTAAGGCTTGCGCGCGAAAGTGACCTCGTTATTTTCTGCGGCGGTGACGATACCATTTCAAGCGGCGAGGGTCGTGACAGATGTGAGCTTACACTCTGTGGAAAGCAGACTGAGCTTATGAAGAGGCTTTTCGAGGCAGGCAAGCCTATGGTGTTTGTTATGATTCACGGTAAGCCCCTTGTTATCAAGGAGGAAAGCGATATGTGCAACGCTGTGCTTTCCTGTTGGTTCGGTGGAGAAAAGGGCCCCTCTGCAATATGCGACGTGCTTTTGGGCAACGTGAATCCGGGTGGCAAATTACCCTTCTCACTTCCCCGCAGGTCAACAATGATTCCCTGCTATTATTCAATGCTCCCGGGTGCCAGCAACGAGTATTACGAGGGTAGGGGCGATGCTCTTTATCCCTTCGGCTTCGGTCTTTCATACACAAGCTTTGAATATAAAGCGATGACACTTGAAAGGACGGGAGATACAGACGTTAAGGCTAAAGTTACCATTAAAAATATCGGTGACGTGGTAGGTGATGAGGTTGTGCAGATTTACGTTGAGGACTGTGAAAGCTCTGTGGTAACACCTCGTGTTCTCCTTAAGGACTTCAAGCGTGTGACACTTGCCCCCAACGAGGAAAAAACAATTGAGTTCAACCTTGGCTATAACGCCTTCCGCCTTATGAATCAGGCTTATGAATGGGTTGTTGAGCCGGGTACGTTTAAAATTTTTGCAGGCTCATCCTCAAGGGATTTGCACCTGACAGGCGAAATTGATTTATAAGTGAATGTGAAAACCCTTTGGCTTTAAAATGAGCCAAAGGGTTTTTGTCATTTTAATTCTTCAATTGTTTTGACGGTTTTTATTTCAATATCATATTCCTCTGCAGGGACGAGGCTTTTTATTATATCCTCACCTGACAGGAAGGTTGAATTGTACAGGTCAATTACGGTGCCGATATCGGTGACCACCGCAACGTGCTTCTGCTCATAAAATTTGTCGTTTTCAACGTAGCCCTCAACCAATGCAATTGTATCTACAACGTCGTATTTGCACTCCTGATGAGAGAGGGGAAAATCCTCCTGCGAGTAACGGAAGCCGTCCTCGTAAAAAACTGCAGTTGAAAAAATTGAGGAAAAGCAACCGAAAAGTGCAAGGCACTCACCTGCAATTGTAAGGTACTTGTAAAAGCTTTTAAGAATTTCAGGTGCCTTGGGAGAGTGGACAGCGTTTTTATCCGTCTTTTTCTCCTCCGCCTTGCGGTTCAACAGCTGAATTGCCATACCCACGGAGAAAAGACTGCCGAAAAAGGGCATAAGAAAAACGTTTTCATAAAAGCCTGTGTAAAAAAGACTATCCTTGAACATTACCGCACAGGCAATGTAGAAAAATCCTGCAAGGAATGCGGTAACAGGTATGTCAATAGCAAGGGCTACGCCAAGAATTCTGAGTGCGCCTGTAACTCCCTGACCGTGGCGGGCAGCACCCTTGTGGGCAGATGCCGTCTTGGCTATAGGTGTAACGCAATCGGAGGTACCGCCATTCTCTATAAAGGCTACAAGGTTATCGTGGTAGGCGGTGCGGTACTTGGATTTTTTCAGCCTTTTAAGTGCCTTTTCATCCTTGCCCTCGTAAAAAAGTCCCTGACCACCGATAACGGCACACTCAATCTGCGCCTCGTGGAAGTTGCGCAGCATCATATTTATGATATTGTCGGCAGCGGCGCCGAGCATTTCACCGCTTTCAATAACAGAGTCACCAAAGTAGCGGTTAATAGCCTTCCTTTGTGCATCAATAAGGCGGTTTTTGTTTATTCCGTCCATAAGAAATTCTGAAAGAGTGGGTACAAGCCTTTCCAAAAGTGTGTTGATTTCACCAAAGCAATCCTTCATCAATTCCTGTGAATCAACGTAGGTAAAGGTGTAGCAGTTGAAATTGTCAGGCTCAATAAATGACAGAATATCATATACCGAGTAGGGCAGGGTGGTGTCACAGTCAAGTGTAAAGGACAGCCAAATTGTCTGCTGTGCATAGGCTGCTCTGCCACGCTCAATATAAAACAGGTCAAGGTTAAAGCCGTCAAAGCCAAAGCTTGCTACCGTGCCTGTCTTTTCGCGTCTGCGACCGTGGAGGGTCGCCTTTATTGAGGGACTGCCTGTCCTGAGCAAAACAGAGGTAGCCCTGCATTGTGTTGCAAAATATTGTTGTAAGTCCATATTATAAAAGCCATTTCCTAATTGATATGAAAGATATTGTACTAAAAAGAGAGAAATTAGTCAACTGAATTGACATAACAGGGGCTATGCTCTATTATAGACCCATAGATGCTTTTTGAGGTGGACTATGGAAAACAACGTTAACGTAATAGATTACGGCTTTTTTGACCACGACGGACTCAGCTTTGAATATCAGGTAAGCGGCAACCCTGACGGCAAGGCTCTTGTTATGCTTAACGGCAACGGCGGTGACTACCATTGCTTTGAGGGTGATTTATACGTGCCCCTGTCGGAGTATTTTAAAATCATCCGTTTTTCAACACGTGGTACAGGCAAAACACCCTTGGGTGACAAGCACCTTACCTTTGAGCTTTTTTGCGACGACCTTAAGGCGCTCCTTGACTATCTTGGTGTTGAAGGGGCTTCGTTCTTCGGCTTTTCCGATGGCGGAAACCTTGCAATGTGCTTTGCGGTTGCATATCCCCAATATGTGGAAAGGCTTGCTGTTTTCGGCTCAAATCTTAACACAAGAGGCACGAAAACAGGCGACCAGCTGGGCATCATAAAGGACCACGGAATTTATGCAATTAAGGCTGCAATTACCAAGGACCCACAATGGATTCGCAAAAGGGAAATTGAGGGCATGATGGTGGGTCAGCCCAAACTTAATTACAAGAAGCTTTCTGCAATAAAGGTGCCCTTCCTTAACGTTTTCGGTGAGCACGACATGATAAAGCGCAGCCACTCCCGTAAGATAACAAAATCTGTTAAGGGAGCCGAGGAGGTAATGGTTCTTAATGGTGGACACTCCACAGCGTTCCGTAAAACAGATTTTTTGATTTTGCCTGTTGTTAAAAGGTTTTTGGACATTATATAAAATTATTAAAAATCGCCCTTATTTACACAATGTAAGGGCGATTTTTTCATTGAAATACATATATTAGTATGTTATAATAGAGTGTAAAATTATAATCGGGTGATATTTTGAGTCGTAAGAAATGGGTCGTTTCACCCTGCGACAAGGATAGAGCGGCGGCTATCGCCGAAAACTGCGGTGTAGAGCCCTTTGCCGCCTATCTTCTGTGCGCTCGTGGAATGACGGATGAATTTGAAATTGAGAGCTTCTTATATGACACGGACTTGATTGACCCCTTCACTCTGCCTGATATGGAAAAGGCTTGCGAAAGAATACACAAAGCCATTGATAACGGTGAAAGAATCACCGTTTTCGGTGACTATGATGCTGACGGTGTTACATCGACAGCGCTGTTGTATTCATATCTGCACTCGTGCGGTGCGCAGGTTGACAGCTACATTCCCGACAGGGCAGATGAAGGCTACGGCATGAACAACCGCGCCATTGATACTCTCAAGGCACGCGGCACTCAGCTTATTGTTACAGTTGACAACGGTGTGAGTGCTATTGATGAAATTGAATATGCAAAATCCCTTGGGATGGACGTTGTTGTAACCGACCATCACAGGGCAGGTGACGTTTTGCCTGATGCGATTGCGGTTGTTGACCCACACCGTGAGGATTCGCTTTGCGAGTTCTCCGAGTGGGCAGGTGTTGGCGTTGCCTTCAAGCTTGTTTGCGCCCTTAGTGATGCTGACGGCTACGAGCTGCTTGAGGAATACGGTGACATTGTGGCTCTGGGCACAATTGCGGATATTGTTTCCCTTACGGGTGAAAACAGAATTATTGTCCGCAGCGGTATTGCATACATAAACTGCGCTATTGATGAGGGTAATCTGCGCCCCGGTCTTGATGCTATCCTTAAGGAGAGCGGCAGCGAGGGCAGTATAGATGCATCGTCACTTGCGTTCAGGGTTGCACCGCGAATAAATGCGGCAGGCAGAATGGGCTCTGCTTACAGAGCTCTTAAGCTGTTGCTTTCGCAGAATATTGATGAAGCAACTGAAATTGCCCACGAGATATCCGAGGCAAATGCTCAAAGACAGGCAATTGAAGGAGATATTACAAAAGAGGCAATCAATATAATTGAGAAAAATCCTGATATAAAAAACAGGAGAGTTATCGTGGTAAGCGGTCAGGACTGGCATCAGGGAGTTATCGGCATTGTGGCATCGCGCCTTGTTGAAAGGTACGGCAAGCCCTGTATTGTTATTTCACAGTCCGATGACGTTGCAAAGGGCAGCGGCAGAAGCATTGACGGCTTCTCACTTTACGACGCTCTTTCTTACTGTAGCGATATGCTTGTGCAGTATGGCGGTCATATTCTCGCAGCAGGTCTTACTGTTGAGGCTGAGCGTGTAGATGAGTTCCGCGAAATGATAAATGAATATGCCGAGGGCTTGGCACAGCCTGTGCCACAGCTTGTTATTGACTGCAAGCTTAATCCTGCAAACATAAGCCTTGAGGTGCTTGATGCGGTAAATTCACTTCAGCCCTTCGGTGCGGATAATCCGCAGCCTCTCTTTGGCTTTTATAATATGGAAATCACGGAGATTCAGTCCGTGGGTAAGGGCAAGCACCTTAGAATTATTGCCCGCAGGAATAATTATTCCGTTACTGCAATGCTCTTTTCAACCACACCTGAGGAGTTCCCCTTTATGGTGTCCGACAAGGTTGATATGGCGGTTAAGCTTTATGCCAACGAATATAAGGGAACGGTAAAGGTAAACATACAGGTAAAGGACATCAGACCTGCAGGTGCAGATGATGACAAGGTTATTGCAGCATTCAGAGCTTATGAGGAGTTCTGCTACAGCGGAAGGCTCCCCCAAGGTGCTGTTGTTGACCGCGATTTCTGCGGTAGGGTTTACAAATTCATAAAATCATATAACGGTTGGAGCTTCGGCGAGGAAACACTCTGCATCAGAATGGGTCTTTCCGAGGAGTATATTCTCAACTGCAAAATTGCACTTGACGTGCTCACGGAGCTTGAGCTTGTAATGTGCAAGGAGGGCAAATACACCTTGCCCGGAGATAACCGCAAGGTTTCCCTTGAGGATTCCGAAATTTTCAAAAAGGCTAATAAAATGTAAAGGGGTGATATGTGTGGAATTGAATACAAGTGTTGAGCTTATGTACAATGAGCTGCGCCATCAGGCGGCAGCACAGTTTCCTGTTAATGAGGCAGAGATTATTGACAAGGCGTTTTCCGTTGCCTGTGAGCATCACAACGGTCAGATGCGCTCCTCAGGTGAGCCATATATCATTCATCCTGTTGCAGTTGCAAAAATAGTTCTTGAGTATGGAATGGATTATCAGTCTGTTGCAGCGGCAATGCTTCACGATACCGTTGAGGATACAGACCTTACTCTTGAAGACGTTAAAAGAGAGTTCGGCGCGGATATTGCAGCCCTTGTTGACGGTCTTACAAAGCTTGGTAAGGTGCCCCTTGACATCAAGGATAAGGAGGAGCAGCAGGCAGAAAACGTCCGTAAGATGCTTCTTGCCATGTCCGAGGATATCCGTGTTATCATCATCAAGCTTGCCGACAGACTCCACAACATAAGAACCCTTAACTTTGTTGCGCCCCAGAAGCGACGCGACAAGGCTCTTGAAACCTTGGAAATTTACGCTCCCATTGCTCACCGACTCGGTATCAGAGCTATTAAGGAGGAGCTTGAGGACAAGGCAATCAGCTACCTTGACCCCATCGGCTACAAGGAAATTGAGGACGAGCTTTCAAAGCAGGGCAAATCTCACAAGGAGTTCCTTGAAACCATCAAAAAGCAGATAAACGACAGAGTGCACACAGTTGTTCCCGATGCTGCACTTGAGGCGCGAATTAAAAGTGTTCACGGCATATACCGCAAAATGTATATGCAGAACAGAAACTTTGACGAAATATACGATATCTATGCCGTGAGAATTATTGTTAATTCCACTATTGAGTGCTACGACTGTCTTGGTATTATCCACGATATGTTCACACCAATTCCCGGCAGATTCAAGGACTATATTTCCACACCCAAGCCAAATATGTATCAGTCGCTTCACACCACCGTTATCGGTAAGGCGGGTATCCCCTTTGAGGTGCAGATACGCACATGGGAAATGCACCATACTGCAGAGTTCGGCATTGCTGCCCACTGGAAATATAAGCTTGGTCTTAACGGCACACAGAAGTTTGAGGAGCGTCTTGCGTGGATTCGTCAGCTCCTTGAGGCTCAGAAGGATGCCGATGACGTTAAGGATATTGTCAGCACCATTAAGAGTGACCTTGTGCCTGAGGAGGTTTTCGTGTTCACTCCCAAGGGTGACGTTATAAATCTTCCTGCAGGGTCAACGGTTATTGACTTTGCCTATGCTATCCACTCTGCCGTTGGTACAAAAATGGTGGGTGCCAAGGTTGGTGGCAGAATTGTCTCCCTTGACTACAAGGTGCAGACAGGCGAAATTGTTGAGGTTCTTACATCATCACAGCAGGGCAAGGGTCCAAGTCGAGATTGGCTCAATATTGTAAAAACAAGCAGCGCAAGGACAAAAATCCGCGCTTGGTTCAAGAAAGAGCGTCGCGAGGAAAATATTATTGAAGGTAAGGCAGAGCTTGAGCGCGAAATCAAGCGTAACAAAATGCGCTTTACCGATGAGGAGTATCAGAGCCTTATTGAGGTGCTTGCAGAGCGTCAGCATTGCAGCACGGTTGATGATTTCTATGCGGCAATCGGCTACGGTGGAATTTTCCTTACAAGGATTATGCCCTTTATAAGGGATGAATATCACAGAATTTCAACTGCAAAGCAGCCTGAAAAAATCAAAATTCAGGAAACAAAGGCAACAAAGCGTGCCGTTGGTGAGGGCGTGTCCATTGAGGGCATTGACAATTGCCTTATCAAGCTTTCACGCTGCTGTGCACCCATTCCCGGCGATGAAATTATCGGCTTTATTACACGCGGCCACGGTGTTTCCATTCACAAGCGTGATTGCACAAACGTGCCCAAGGATATTACAAATTGCGAGGAGCCGGAGCGTTGGGTAAGCGCACGCTGGCTTACAGGCAGCGCAAATCAGGAGTTCAAGGCAGGCCTCACCATTGAGTGCGAAAGCCGTGTCGCCCTTATGGCAGACGTTGCTACACTCCTTGCAGATATGCGCGTTATGATTAACTCAATCAACACACGTGAGCTTAAGGACGGCTCATACTATATTTATATTACCATTACAGTCAAAAGCATTGATTTCCTTAATATGGTTATTTCAAAGCTTAAGACCATAAGCGGTATTACAGACGTAACAAGGAGCAGTAACTGATGAAGGCGGTTATACAAAGAGTTCTTGAAAGCTCTGTCAGCGTTGACGGCAGGGTAGTGGGCTCGTCGGGTAAGGGATATATGATACTTGTAGGTGTCGCCAAGGGTGATACTGAAAAGCACGCAGACCTTCTTGCCCGAAAAACTGCAGCCTTAAGAGTTTTTGAGGATGAAAACGGCAAAATGAATCTTTCTGTAACAGACGTTGAGGGAGACGTGCTTGCCATATCACAGTTCACCCTTTGCGCTGATTGCAAAAAGGGCAACAGACCCTCCTTTACACCAAGTGAGGAGCCCGAAAGGGCAAAGGCTCTTTATGAGCTTTATTGCAGCAAGCTTATGGAATATGGTGTTAAAAGAGTTGAAAGGGGCATTTTCGGTGCGGATATGAAGGTATCCCTTGTGAATGACGGCCCTGTTACAATATGCTTCGATACGGATATCTGGAGTGTGTGATATGGAAGTTAAATGTTTACCTTTGGGTCCCGTAGCCGCAAATTGCTATATTATTTCCGACGGCTCGGGTAATGGTGTGGTTGTTGACCCCGGTGAATATAACCGTGCTCTTCAGCTTGCAATAGACAATGCAGGAATAAAAAACCTGCACTATATTCTGTGCACCCACAGTCACTTTGACCACGTTTCGGGTGTGGCGCAGCTTAAGGAAAGGTACTCCGAGGCACAGGTTGTGTGCGGTGCGGAGGATGCGCCCGCTCTTTCAAGCCCCGTGTTGAGCCTTGCAGAGGCTTTCGGACTGCCCTTTAACCCCTGCTATGCAGACAAGGCTGTGAAAAATGGCGATGAGCTGACTGCAGGCGGTCTTAATATAAAGGTGATAGGAGCACCGGGTCATTCTCCCGGTGGAGTTTTGTATTATCTGCCACAAGAGGGCGTTATGTTCACAGGTGACACACTCTTTAAAAGGAGCATCGGCAGGACAGACCTTTACGGCGGCAATTACAGTGTGCTTGTAAAAACCCTTGGCAAATTCAGGGAGTATCCTGCAGAAACCGTGGTATATTCAGGTCACGGTGAAAAAACGTCAATTGATTACGAATTGAAATACAATCCATATATAAGATGAACATTTATTGCATAAACCATAAATTTTTATATGAAACGGAAAAGCTGCTTTTTCTGTTTCTGCCATTTGAAAAGAACACCTGCCTTGATACCTTTTGCGGAGATGATGGTGACTATTTTCTCACAGCCATAAGCCGCAGCGGTGAGCAGGTTTTATTCAAAATTGAATTTTCATATAACGGACAGGTCAGGTCGGGGGAGAAGAGCTTGCCGACCTCACAATGTACCGATGAGGAATATGAGCTTTTGTCACTCTCATATCCTATTCTCAAGGAGTCCTGTGGCTTTGCACCCGAATGGGGAATGCTTACAGGTGTAAGACCATCAAAGCTGATGCTCAACAGGATTGATGAGCTTGGTGAGGATGGCGCAAGGGACTATTTTACTAACAGATTTTTTGCTACTCCCGAAAAGACGGAGCTTGCGTTCAGCGTGGCAAAAACGGAGCTGAGGATTATAAAGGAATCTCCTGAAAATTCCTTCAGCCTGTACGTCAGCATTCCCTTCTGTCCAACACGCTGCAGCTACTGCTCCTTTGTGTCACACGCTATTGGCACCGAGTCTGCAAAAAAGCTTGTTCCACAGTACGTTGATAAGCTGTGCGAGGAGCTTGAGTTTACCTCACACAGGGTTCGCGAGGCAGGGCTTAGGCTGACTACCGTTTATTGGGGTGGCGGTACACCCACAACACTCAGCGCAGAGCAGCTTGACAGAGTTATGACTGTTATTGAAGATAGCTTTGATATGAGCGACTGCTTTGAATATACTGTTGAGGCAGGTCGCCCCGACACTATCACAAAGGAAAAGCTCCTTGTGCTTAAAAAGCATGGAGTTAACAGGATTAGCATAAATCCGCAAACCTTCTCTGACGGGGTGCTTCGTGAAATTGGAAGATGCCACACCGCAGAGCTTACTGTGGAAAAATACCGCGATGCTCGGGAGGTTGGCTTTGACAGCATTAATATGGATCTGATCGCAGGTCTGCCCACCGACACGTTTGACAGCTTTAAGAATAGCGTTGACAAGGCTATTGAGCTTGGTGCGGAGAACGTAACAGTTCACACACTTGCCTTGAAGAAGTCATCAACAATTGTTACGGAAAACGAGCGTGACAGCGTAAATGCTGACAACATTGCAGAAATGCTTGCTTATTCCCGTCAGGCACTTACAAGCAACGGCTACAAGCCCTATTATATGTACAGGCAGAGCAAGGCTCTCGGCAACTTTGAAAACATTGGATGGTGCAAGGAGGGCAAGGAGTGTGCATATAATATACTTATGATGGAGGAGTATCAGCACATTATCTCTGTTGGTGCAGGTGCCGTAACAAAGCTTTTGTCACCGGGCATCACCAGAATTGAAAGAGTTTTCAATTACAAATATCCCTTTGAATACATTTCACGCTTCCACGAACTTTTAGAAAAGAAAGAACGCATTACATCATTCTTCAGCGAGGTGTAGTATGTCCAATATAAATAACACAATTGAGTATATCTGTGAGCAGAGCAAAAGCCCTGTGGAGTTTGTGCGCGGGTGCGAGGAGCGTTATGCAAGCAAGATTACTAAAATTGCAGAAGCTGTTGCAGAAAAGCAGGGCAATGAAATCATTATGATTGCAGGTCCCAGCTCCGCAGGTAAAACCACCTCTGCCAAGCGTATGCGGATGGCGCTTGCCCAAAGGGGCATAAGCAGCCACACGGTGTCGCTTGATGATTTTTACCTTGATAACTGCGACTCGCCAAAGTTTCCCGACGGCACACCCGACTTTGAAACGGTTTATGCCCTTGACATTGCCTTCTTTAAGGAAACAATGAACAAGCTGATTAACGACGGTGAGGCAGATTTGCCCGAGTTTGATTTCCTTACAGGAAAGCGCAAGGCAGAGCTTAACCACGTAAGGCTTGGCAAAACCGACGTTATAATTGTGGAGGGGCTTCACGCTCTCAACCCCATTATCACAGATTGTCTGCCTGCAGACAGGCTTTTAAAGATGTATATTAACGTTTCATCAAGGATTTATGATAAGGATAACAACATAATACTTAACAAGCGCAATATGAGGTTTATCCGCAGAATGGTGCGTGACTACAAGTTCCGCGGAAACTCTGTTGAAAAAACCTATGAAATGTGGCTTAACGTTCAGTATGGTGAGGATATGTATCTGTTCCCATATAAGGACAATGCAGACGTTAAAATAAACACAATTCACCTTTATGAAACCTGTGTCCTCAAAGAAACTGCAATAAGGCTCCTGAGTGAAATTGAAAAGGACTCAAGGTTTTATCTGCAGTCACAAAGGCTTATGAAGAGCCTAAAAAAATTCCCTGAAATAGACTCATCTCTTGTACCGGAGGATTCATTGCTCCGTGAGTTTATCGGACCAAAGGAGAAGTAATAACATGTCAGAAAAAGAAACTAAAAAACAAAACGTGCTGGGCGGCGCAATAGTTCTTGTTGTTGCTACTGCCCTTGTAAAGGTTATAGGTGCTATTTACAAAATTCCGCTTACAAGCATCATCGGCTCTCTTGGCAGAGGCTATTTTGCTTCCGCATATAACATTTACACACCTATTTATGCTATTTCAATGGCGGGTCTTCCCGTTGCAGTTTCCACCATTGTGTCAAGGAACGTGGCTCTCGGTAAGTACAGGGACGTTAAGCAGGTGCTTAAGGTAACCTTCCCGCTGTTCCTTCTTCTCGGTCTTGTGGGCACAGGCGCAATGTTTATTGCAGCAAAGCCCTACGTTGACAGCGTTGGCTCACCCCTTGCGCTTTACAGCGTGTTCGCAATTGCTCCCTCAATCCTTTTCTGCTGTGTTATGAGTACATACCGCGGTTACTACGAGGGCTTAAGCAATATGTATCCCACAGCCATTTCACAGGTTATTGAGTCCTTGGGCAAGCTGATTTTCGGTCTTTCACTTTCAAAGCTTGTTATCAGCTATTCCTTTAAGCAGATTGAGGCAACAGGCGCTGTTTTCGGCACGGTAATTGAGCAGGAGTCTGACACCGCTATTGTTTATGCTATGGCGGCAGCGGCTGCTATTGTGGGTGTTACCCTTGGTACTGTGTTTGCTTGTATTTATACAATCCTTCGTCACAAAATCAAAAAGGACGGCATAACACAGGAAAAGCTTGTTAACTCACCCCTTGCAGGTACAAAGAAGTCCACAATGAAGGAAATTATTGCCATTGCAGTACCTACAGCAATAAGCTCACTTGTGCTTAACATTACAAACTTTATTGATACGTGGATGATTCAGAATCGTCTTGAAAGCGTTGTTTCAAGGCATTTTGATGAAATTATGTCAATTTACGGCGATTCAATTACCGCTGCAAGCGTGGCAAAGGAAAACATTCACACCTTCCTTTACGGTGCTTATGACACCACAATGGACTTCAAAAACCTTATTCCCACCATTATGATGACTCTTGGTGTTAGCGCAATCCCGATTATTTCAGGCGCAATGGCAAAGAAGGACCATAAGCTTGTTGGTGATACTGTAAACACCGTTTTCAGAATGACGATGCTTATTGCCCTTCCTGCGGGTGCAGGCTTTATGGCGCTCAGCGGACCAATTCTCACACTCCTTTACGAGGGAACAGCAAATGAGCCCGGTATTTCAGTTGCCGCTCCCGTAATGGCTCTTTATGGTCTTATGATGGCAATTCTTACCCTGTCAGCACCTCTCACAAACATTCTTCAGGCAATCGGCAGGGCAGACGTTCCTGCAAAGTCACTTGCACTTGGCTGCGGCATCAAAATCGGTCTTAACTACCTTCTTATAGGTATTCCCTCAATCAACGTTAACGGTGCTGTTTTCGGCACAGCAGCCTTCTACCTGTTCTGCATCATCTATAACTATGCAGTTCTCAAAAAGGAAACAGGCGTTAAAATTGACCTTAAAACAGTTATCATAAAGCCCCTTATTGCATCTGTTCTTTGCGGTGCTGCTGCTTACGGTGTGTATATGGTTGTGGCAAATATGGTGGGTCTTGGCAACACCCTTGGCTGCCTTGCAGGTATTGCAGTTGCGGTGCTTGTTTACGGTATTTCCGTGCTTTTGATGAAAACTTTGGTGAAAAATGACATTTTAATGCTTCCCAAGGGAGAAAAAATTGCCAAAATACTTGAAAAATATAAACTTATCGTTTAAAATATAGAGGAGTTAAACAAAAATTATGGCTGTAAACTTTGATTTTAAGGACAGATACAATTTTCACGACCTTGTTGAAATTGTCAGGGTTCTCCGTGAGCCCGGCGGTTGTCCGTGGGATGCAGAGCAGACCCACCAATCAATCCGTGAAAATTTCCTTGAGGAAACCTACGAGGTTATTGAAGCAATTGACACCCTGAACCCTTCCCTTATGCAGGAGGAGCTGGGCGACGTGCTTCTCCAGGTTGTAATGCATGCAGATATGGCTCGTGAGGACGGTTGGTTTACTGTAGACGATGTTGCCAACGACATCTGCCAAAAGCTCATTATCAGACATCCCCACGTTTTTGGTGACGTTACCGTCAGCTCAACAGGTGAGGTTCTCAAAAATTGGGATGACATTAAGCGTCAGACCAAAAAGCAGACCACACAGAGTGAGGCTATGGCAGCAATCCCTGCTACGTACCCTGCGCTTATGAAGGCGCAGAAGGTTCAGTCCAAGGCAAGGAAGGCTGGCTTTGATTGGGACGATGCAGAGGGTGCATTTGCAAAAATCACCGAGGAAACTGCCGAGCTTAAGGAAGCTCTTGCAAAGGGTGACCACGAAGCCGTTGAGGATGAGCTTGGAGATTTGCTTTTCTCCGCAGTAAACGTTGCACGCTTTTGTGATTGCGAGGCGGAAACAGCACTTGAAAAAGCAACCCAAAAGTTTATGGCGCGCTATACTGTAACAGAGCGACTTGCCCGTGAAAAGGGCATTGATATGAAGGAGTCCTCAATTGAGGTGCTTGACCTGCTCTGGGAGGAAGCCAAAAAGGAACTCAAAAATAAATAAGTCCACTAAAAATCGGTAACGATTTGGAAAATAAAAAAATCTATTTTGGAGGAATTTTAAAATGAACAAAACAGATCTTGTAAATGCAGTTGCAGCTGCAGGTTTCACAAAGAAGGACGCTGACAAGGCAGTAGCAGCAGTTTTCGGTGCTATTGAAGATGCACTCGTAAAGGGTGACAAGGTTCAGCTCATCGGTTTCGGTACATTTGAGGTTCGTGAGAGAGCAGCTAAGGAAGGCCGCAACCCCAGAACAGGCGAAACACTTAAAATCGCTGCTTCTAAGGTTCCCGCTTTCAAGGCAGGCGCAGCTCTTAAGAACGCTGTAAAATAATTAGCTTTGCACAGAGCACTCCCGACCAAGCTGGTCGGGAGTTTGTCTTTTAATGCTATCTACTACAGAATTAACACAAAAGTAAGGCCTCGCAAGATATTCCTTGCGAGGCCTTGTGCTTTTATATGATTTTTAGTCTGAAACAATGTTGTTGAGCCAAACCTTCTTTTTAACGAGGGTCAGACCTACAATAACCTTGATTATATCAATGAACTGTACCAACAGGAAGGTGGTGTGTATGGGCAGGTTGAAAGCGTGGTAAAGGGCGAATGCAATGGGAACGTTTACGCACATTATAAAAACGCTGTCCATAAGGAATGTGACAAGTGTTTTGCCACCGCTTCGGATGGTGAAATATGCTGCATTGGCAAATGAGTGAACAGGCAGGAACCAAGCGCACACTCTTATGAAATATGCGGCAAGCTCCTTTG
>JAGBTL010000222.1 GCA_017631355.1 Clostridia bacterium | reverse complement strand
TACCTTGGCATACCTGTTATTGCCATAGGGGTGCCCACGGTTGTGGATGCCCTTTGCCTTGCAACAGAGCTTACAGGCGTTGAGCACGGCAGATTTTCAGATGAAAGCAGGGGGAAGGGTGAGGGTCTTGTTGTTGCACCCAAGGATATTGATTTGCTTGTTAAAAATGCATCCTATCTTCTTGCAATGGCAATAAACTGTGCTTTGCAGCCCACTCTGACACCACAGGAGCTGTATGCTCTGATGTAATATCTGCCGACATACTGTCATATTTATATATGAAAAGGGGTGACGTTGTGGTTTTTCGGATTAACGGTGTTAAGGGCTTTTTGAGCGTGATGGTTTGCGTTGCTATCGTTCTTGCAACCTTTGGTTGGGGTGATGACCTTGCAGGCTCAACTCACAGCCTCTTGCAGGGTATGGGTGCCAGAGCTGTTATGGGTGGTCACTCTGAAGCAGAAGAAAGTTTTGCGGTTCAAAGCGATACAGCTTCTGTAACAGGCTATGGCGGTGGCGGCTATGCAGCACAAAGCGTAAATGCCCTTCCTGCTGATATTGAAGCTCTTGTAAAAGAAGCCGAGGCACTTTATAAGAACTACAAGAAAAGCGGCAATATTAAGGAAATGCAAATGGGTGGTAGCTCTGCCTGTGATTCCTACGGTATAATTGACGTCAACAATAAAACCGATGAGGATATTGATATTAAAGCCATTCTTAACACGGCTCCGTCACTTGGTACCGTTACCAAGGAGGCACCATATATCCTCATTTACCACACCCACACCACCGAGGGCTACGAGCTCCTTGACCAAGGGTGGTATTCTGACCAATACGTTTCCCGAACAACTGATGAATCAAAGAATATGGTTCGCGTTGGCGATGAGCTTGCGCGTGTTCTTGAGGAGGCGGGGTACAAGGTCATTCACGACAGAAATATTTATGATAAGGCTTATAATGGTGCCTATGATCGCTCGCGGATTACTGTTGAAAAATACCTTAAGCAGTATCCGTCAATTAAAATAACCCTTGACGTTCACCGCGATGCTATTGAGTATGACAACGGCACAAAGTGTAAGCCCACCGCACTCATAAACGGCAGAAAGGCGGCACAGGTTATGATTATTACAGGCTGTGAGGGTGACGGAGTGACGGGCTTTACACAGTGGAAGGAAAACCTGACCTTTGCCTTGCATCTGCAGAATACCGCACAGGAAAGCTTCGAGGGTCTTATGCGACCTGTTTTCTTCTGTAACCGTAAATATAATATGAACGTAACACCCTGCTCGCTGCTGCTTGAATTCGGCACAGATGCAAACACCCTGCAGGAGGCGGTTTATTCAGCACAGCTTATAGGAAAAGGTCTTGCAAAAATGCTTGATAAATATAGTTAAAGGAATGCTTTATGGAGTTTGATAAAATATTTAAGTTTTACACAGTTTTGTCGGTTGCGATTATGCTGGTTGTGGTTGTAATCTGCCTCGGATTTGTAATAGTAAAAAGAGCAGATGCCAACCTGAATGGGGCGTTGATACCTCAAAGTTTGTTAAAGCATACAATAATTCAATGTGTTTATTGACAAAATGTTAAAAAATGTGTGTTTTTTTGTAAAAGTGCAAAAATTCTATTGAAATGGCAGAAGGTTTATTGTAAAATATTAGCAAGAAACAGTACACTCAGGTAGTGTAATGATTTCATTGTCACAGGAGATGAACTAATGTCAGTCAAGCTTAACACACGTTATCTTCAGGGCTTTGTTGATGATGCAGATATCAAGGCAATAGCTCCCGAAGTTACTGCGGCGGCAGATTTGCTCAATTCCCGTACCGGCGCAGGTAATGATTTCCTCGGTTGGATTGATTTACCCGTTGATTACGACAAAGAGGAATTTGCACGCATTAAAGCCGCAGCACAGAAAATCCGTAACGACAGCGAGGTTCTTGTTGTTATCGGTATCGGCGGTTCTTATCTCGGTGCCCGCGCGGCAATTGAGTTCTGCAAATCACAGAATCGCAACCTTTTTGAAAAGCCTCAGATAATTTTTGCGGGTAACACCCTTTCATCTGCCGCGTTGGCAGAGGCTGTCGCACTTTGCGAGGGCAAGGATTTTTCCGTAAACGTTATTTCAAAATCAGGCACAACCACAGAGCCTACAATTGCCTTCAGAGTTTTCAAGGATTTGCTTGAAAAGAAGTACGGCAAGGAAGAGGCTGCAAAGCGCATCTACGCTACAACCGATAAGGCTCGCGGCACTCTTAAGGAGCTTTCAGACCGTGAGGGCTACGAAACCTTCGTTATCCCCGATGACGTTGGCGGCAGATATTCAGTGCTTACCGCAGTTGGTCTTTTGCCCATTGCAGTTGCAGGCATTGATATTGATGCAATGATGAAGGGCGCACAGGATGCCCGTACACAGCTCGCAGAGGGCGATGTTTACACAAACGATTGCTACAAGTATGCAGCAATGAGAAATATTCTTTACCGCAAGGGCAAATCAGTTGAAATGATGATTTCCTATGAGCCCGATTACACTCTTATGAACGAGTGGTTTAAGCAGCTCTTCGGCGAGAGCGAGGGTAAAGAGGGTAAGGGTATTTACCCGTCATCAGCAGTTTTCTCAACAGACCTTCATTCACTCGGACAGTACGTTCAGGAGGGTGAGCGCCTTATGTTTGAAACTGTTGTAATGTTTGACAAGCCCAAGCAGGAGCTTACAATCGGTCTTGACCCTGAAAATGGCGACGGCTTCAACTTCGTTGCAGGTCAGACAGTTGACTACGTCAACAAAAAAGCCTTCCTTGGTACCGTGCTTGCACATACAGACGGCGGCGTTCCCAATATGATTCTTGAAATGGAGCAGATGAACGAATACGAATTCGGCTATCTTGCATATTTCCTTGAAAAGGCTTGTGCAGTTTCAGGCTACATTTTAGGCATCAATCCATTTGATCAGCCCGGTGTTGAGAGCTACAAAAAGAACATGTTCGCACTCTTGGGCAAACCCGGCTACGAAGAGCACCAGAAGGCTCTTGAAGCCAGACTTTAATTAATTCAGAAATCACGCCGAAAGGCGGGAAATATAAACGACGGAGGTAAATCATATGATTTCACTTATTATAGGCAACAAAGGTTCCGGTAAAACAAAAAGACTTATTGCTCTCATCAACGAGGCAGTTGCAGGTTCCGACGGAACAGTAGTTTGCATTGAAAAATCCCCGTTACTTACTTATGAGGTAACTCACAAAGCACGTCTTATTGAAACAGAGCGTTTCGCAGTTGAGGGCTGTGACGCTTTCTATGGTATGGTTTGCGGTATCATCGCTCAGGACCATGACATCACAGAGATTTTTGTTGACGCTACATTCAAAATCGTTGGCAGAGATTACGATGAGTTCGCTGCTCTTATCAATAAACTCAGCAAGGTTTCCGAGGAAACAGGTGTTAAGTTCGTATTCACAGTTTCCGAAGATAAGGAAAAGCTTCCCGAAGCACTTTTCGCAAACGTAGAGGTTATCTGATTACAGCTTGTCAACCCCCTCGGCAGAGGGCGTTGTTTTTCTGTCTGTTGTTGTTACTAAAATGTCAAAAAAATAAAAATTTTATATTGACAAAACGAGATTAAGATAATATAATATTCGGGTATGTTGAGAGGTAATGTGTATGGTTA
>JAGBTL010000221.1 GCA_017631355.1 Clostridia bacterium | reverse complement strand
CGACCACCGTTTGTAAGAAGCTTGCCATCCTTAAGAGCTGCACCCGCAACGTAAACGTTGTCGTTTATTTCAGCAGGAATGGTCATTTCAAAGCCTTTTTTGTATTCTACGGGATAGCCCTCAGATGCCATAATAACACAACAAGCACTCTTTTCGCTGAACTTAACCTCTGTATCGGCAAGGGTGCCGTTTGTTGTTGCCTGCATAATTGTGAGAAGGTCACTTTCAAGCAAGGGCAATACAACTTGGGTTTCAGGGTCACCGAAGCGGCAGTTATATTCAATAACCTTGGGTCCGTTGGGAGTGAGCATAAGACCAAAGTAAAGACAGCCCTTGAATGTTCTGCCCTCAACGTTCATGGCCTCAATAGTAGGAACGAAAATCTTTTCCATACATTCCTTTGCTACGTCCTCTGTGTAATAGGGGTTGGGAGCAACTGTACCCATACCGCCTGTGTTGAGTCCTGTGTCATTATCTCCTGCACGCTTGTGGTCCATTGATGAAATCATAGGAACAACAGTCTTGCCGTCTGTGAATGAAAGCACAGAAACCTCGGGGCCTGTAAGAAATTCCTCAATAACAACGTTGTCACCGCTTGTGCCGAACATCTTGTCCTGCATCATGGAAACAACTGCAGCCTTTGCCTCATCGCGTGTTGTTGCAATGATAACACCCTTACCAAGTGCAAGACCATCAGCCTTAATAACTGTGGGAATGGGCGCTGTCTCAAGGTATTCCAAAGCCTTTTCCATATCATTGAAAACCTCGTAAGCCGCTGTGGGAATATTGTACTTTTTCATAAGGTTCTTTGAGAAAACCTTGCTACCCTCAATGATAGCTGCCTTCGCCTCGGGACCAAAGCAGGGAATACCCTTTTCATTGAGCGCATCTACACAGCCAAGCACCAACGGGTCATCAGGCGCAACAACTGCATAGTCAATTTTATTTTCTACCGCAAATTCAACGATTTTATCAATATCCTTTGCGCCGATATCAACACAGGTAGCATCCTGTGCCATACCACCGTTACCGGGAAGTGCAAAAATCTCGGTAACGCTTTTGTTTTCCTTAATCTTTTTTATGATGGCATGCTCACGACCGCCGCCACCTACAACCATTATCTTCATCTAATCAACCTCTATCAATGGTGGAAAAGTCTCATGCCTGTGAAAGCCATAGAAATGCCATATTTGTTACAGCACTCAATAACAACGTCATCACGGATTGAGCCGCCGGGCTCCGCAATGTATTTAACACCGCTGCGTTTTGCACGCTCAATGTTATCGCTGAAGGGGAAGAATGCGTCTGAGCCGAGTGCTACACCGTCAAGTGTTGCAAAGTATGCCTTAACGTCCTCATCTGTAAGGGGTGCGGGCTGCTCTGTGAAATACTTCTGCCAGTTGCCGTCTGCACAAACATCCTCTTCGTTCTTGTTGATATAGCCGTCAATAACGTTGTCACGGTCGGGTCTGCCGAGAGTGTCCTTAAAGGGAAGGTTAAGCACCTTGTCGTGCTGACGAAGGAACCATGTGTCAGCCTTTGTACCTGCAAGGCGTGTGCAATGGATTCTTGACTGCTGACCTGCACCAACACCGATAGCCTGACCGTCAACTGCATAGCAAACAGAGTTAGACTGTGTATATTTAAGTGTAATAAGTGCGATTATAAGGTCACGGATAGCGCTTTCGGGCATATCCTTATTTTCTGTAACGATATTAGTAAGGAGCTCACGATTGATTTCAAAGTTGTTTCTGCCCTGCTCAAAGGTAATGCCGTAAACCTGCTTGTGCTCAATGGGAGCAGGAACGTAATCAGGGTCAATCTTTACAATATTGTAGTTGCCCTTACGCTTTGATTTAAGAATCTCAAGTGCCTCGGGCTCATAGCCGGGAGCAATAATACCGTCGGAAACCTCACGCTGAATGAGCTTTGCTGTTGTAACGTCACAAACGTCTGAAAGAGCAACCCAATCACCGAATGAGCACATTCTGTCAGTACCTCTTGCACGAGCATAAGCGCAAGCGAGGGGTGACTCGTCAAGACCTTCAATATCATCAACAAAGCAAGCCTTTTTAAGCTTGTCTGAAAGCGGAATACCAACCGCTGCAGAGGTGGGGCTAACGTGCTTGAAGGATGTAACAGCAGGAAGACCAAGAGCCTCTTTAAGCTCCTTAACAAGCTGCCAGCTGTTGAATGCGTCAAGGAAGTTTATAAAGCCGGGTCTGCCGCAGAGAATCTCAATGGGGAGCTCACTGCCGTCTGCCATGAAAATTTTCGCAGGCTTCTGGTTGGGGTTACAACCATATTTCAATTCAAATTCTGTCATTGTGGTTACTCCTTATATGTTTAGTAATTATTTATTCTTATTAACGATTCTTGACTCGTACTCACCTGTTGCAAGGTCAATGTATCTTACAAAAAGTGAAACCTTGTTATCCTCGTTAAGATTTGTCCAGATAAGGTCTGTAAGCTCGTCAATGCTTACGTCGGGAAGCTCAAGTGTCTTGGGCTCACCCTCAAAGCTTGGGAGAGGATTGCCGTCACACTTGTATGTGTGAATGAACTTTGCTTTACCGCAAAGGGGATTTGAATAAGCGTATGTATATCTCTGGCATGATGAGCCGTCGCCATCTGCAGATTTAAGGATAGACATTGCATAGTTCATATCACCATTTTCAAGGTGAATAATGCCTGAAATTCGGGGAGTGTAGTTAGGTGCATCGTCTTCAAACTCACGTGTGCGCAGGGCCTGCTCAAAGGTCATCTGCTTATCCATAAGCTCATAGATTGTGTCTGTCTGATCGCCGTTTGTAACGATTGTCTTGTTACCCAACACTCTTACGGGAGCATAGATAATAAGGTGGGGGTCAACCATCTTTGACTCGTCAAATGCCTGAGTTCTGATGCCCTGACCGTCCTCAACAAACACACGATTACGGCTGTTTTCGCTTCTACCCATAATGAAATATGCAGTTACTGCCTTTTTGCCGTCTGCACTTTTACCGATAACAATACCTCTGCCGTGATAGGGAAGAGAATTAAGCTCATCGCGAAGATTTTTAATTTCCATACTATCTGTCCTTTCAAGTGTTATTCACTGATAATTGTTTTGCCGTCTTTAACTTCAATTTTGCCGTCACAGAAAAGCTGAACAGCTTTTGGAAGAATTTTCCACTCTGCCTGCTCCATAATTCTTTTCTGGAGTGCTTCGGGTGTGTCACCCTCCTGCACCTCAACGGCCTTCTGCAGGATAATGGGGCCTGCATCGCACTCTGCAGTTACAAAGTGTACTGTTGCACCTGACACCTTAACACCCTTCTGAAGAGCACATTCGTGAACGTGAAGACCATAAAAGCCCTTGCCACAGAAGGATGGAATAAGTGCGGGGTGAACGTTTATCATTTGGTTGGGGAATGCATCACACACGTTCTCATCAAGAATTGTCATAAAGCCTGCATAAACTATCAGATCCGCCTTCTCCTCTATAAGAAGGTCACGCATAGCCTTGCTGTATGAAGCAATATCCCCATAATCTTTTCTTATAAGTGTACGGGCCTTAATGCCGTTATCTGCAGCTCTTGTAAGCGCATAGGCATCTGCCTTTGAAGCAATAACGCAGGTGATTTCACCGTTTCCAAGCTCTCCCCTGCCCTGTGCATCAATGAGTGCCTGTAAATTGGTACCCCCGCCCGAAACGAGGACAACAATATTCTTTTTAGGCATCCTAAACCCTTCTTTCAGTTAAATGTATGAATTATTCAAGGATAATCTTATCCTGACCCTCGATGATTTCACCGATTACATAAGCATCAATTCCGTTATCCTTAAGCACTGCGATAGATGCCTCTACCTCTGCTGCAGGAACAACAATGCTCATACCAACACCCATATTGTATGTGTTGAACATATCGCGCTCGGGAATGTTGCCCCATTCAGCGATTGTGTTGAAGATGGGAAGCACCTTAACAGCAGACTTGTCAATCTTTGCACACAAGCCATCGGGAATTGAGCGAGGAATGTTCTCATAGAAGCCGCCGCCTGTAATGTGTGAAATACCCTTAACGTTAACCTTCTCAATAAGAGCAAGAACAGGCTTAACGTAAATCTTTGTGGGAACAAGTAATGCCTCAGCAATGCTCTTGCCGCCCAATTCATCACGCTTAACGTAAAGCTCGGGATTGTTGTTGTCAATATCAAAAACCTTACGGCAAAGGCTGAAGCCGTTAGAATGAATACCTGTTGAAGGAAGTGCAATAACAACGTCGCCAACGGCCATTTTGCTGTTATCAATCATCTTAGGCTTATCAACAATACCAACTGCAAAGCCTGCAAGGTCGTAATCCTCCTCGGGCATAAGGCCGGGATGCTCGGCAGTTTCGCCGCCTGTAAGAGCACAGCCTGACTGAACACAGCCCTCTGCAACACCGCTTACGATTTCCGCAATTTTCTCGGGAACGTTTTTGCCGCAAGCAATATAGTCAAGGAAATAAAGGGGCTTTGCGCCGACACAGATAATGTCGTTTACACACATTGCAACTGCATCAATACCGATTGTATCGTGCTTGTCCATAAGAATAGCCAATTTAACCTTTGTACCGCAACCATCAGTACCTGAAACAAGGATGGGATGCTCCATACCTGCAACACAACCAAGGTCATAGCAGCCACCAAAGCCGCCAACATCATCCAATGAGCCTTCGTTACGTGTTCTTGCAACGTGCTTTTTCATAAGCTCAACTGCTTTGTAGCCCGCAGTAATATCAACACCTGCTGCTGCATAACTTTCTGATCTTGAATTCTTCATTGTTATTCTCCTTCAATATATATTCATCGTATTATTTACTGAATTAACCCTTACCGTTCCAGCAATAGGTACAAACCTCATCTTCGGGAAGACCAATAGCCTTAATGATACCCTCAAGGGACTGGAACTCAAGTGATGCGAAGTTAAGCTTTTCACAAATAGCCTTACGCATTTTTGCACCACGCTCTGTTGAAGCATCACTGTATTCCTCAATATGCTTGAAGCCCTCTTCACCCTCAAGCTCCATAATAGTGCTTCTGGTGATGAGATCCATATCAGATGTTCCTCTTGAGAAGTTGAGGAACTTACAGCCGTACATAATCGGAGGACAAGCAGAGCGCATATGAACCTCTTTTGCGCCGTTCTCATAAAGGAATTCAACTGTTTCTCTGAGCTATGTACCTCTTACGATACTGTCATCAACAAAGAGAAGCTTCTTGCCCTTAATAAGATCGTGAACAGGAATCTGCTTCATCTT
>JAGBTL010000026.1 GCA_017631355.1 Clostridia bacterium | reverse complement strand
GCAACCACAAGTGTGATTATTGAAAGCACGCCTGCACCGTCACCAAAGGTTTCGGGCTTACCGCCACCGATGATTGCACGTGCAATGAATGCACCGATAAGGCCGATGAAAATAGCGGGTGTAGCATGCTCGTTAATGAAGCCGTTAAGACCGCGCTTTTTCTTTTTGCCCTCTTCGGGAGCGTTTTCAACTGTTTCTGCCTTGGGCTCCTCCTTCTTGCTGCCTGCTGACAAAAGCTTTTTGTGCAAGGGCTTTGCAACAAAGGGAAGGATAACAAGTGAGAAGCAGATACCAAGAGTCATAACCCATGCAACACCTGCATAAACGGTTTTGTCAGTAACTGCTACTGCAATACTACCCTGATGGCCGAATGCTTCCATAGCAGCCTCGGCAGCAGTTGTTTCATACATAAGGTTGCCGATAACTGAAAGACGGACCCAGGGAATAACAAGGCCGAGTGCGGGTGCCAATGCAATAACAGTTGCAAGAACTGAAAGCGCAGAGGGAATTGTGAAAAGCGCACTTGATGTTATAGCGTTGCGGAGCTTTGATTTGTCAAGACCCAGAACCTTACCCTGCTTGTAAGCCTTTACAAGGAAGAACACGGATTGAGCGAGAACAAAAAGGATAACTGCACCGGCTATGAGATACAGCCCGATGTCTGTTTTGAAATCCATAGTATCACTACTTTCTATTATAATACTGAAATTATAAGTAATTTTTCATTTTATGTCAATAAGTATTAAGGTTTTTGTGGATACATATAACGCCCTTGTCTGTAATATCAACTACACCGTAAAAGCCGTCGCGCAGGCTGCCGGGATTGAAAAGGTAAACACCGTCTCTGTATGTGTTCAGCTTTTCGTGAGTGTGACCGAAAAGAACTATGTCACACTTCTCCTGTCGCGCTGCATATTCAAGGTCATATATGCCGTATTTCACCCTTTCAACGTAGCCGTGGGTTGCATATACCCTGTATCCCTCAATGGTGCGGATATCCCTTGCGGGGAGTGTGCAGCCAAAGTCACAGTTGCCACCAACACCGACACACCCCTTTTTGTCACCGTACATACACAGAATTTCGTCATACTCTCTGTATCCGTCACCTAAAAAGTATATATATTCCGCAGAGGGCTCTCTTTCGACTGCGTCAAAAAAGTCAAATCTGCTGCCGTGAGAATCGGAAACCACCAATATTCGCATTCATATCCACCATCCTTTCCGTCATATAGATTATTATATTATTTTAGGCTGGTGATTTCAATGAATAATAACGAAAAAAACAAGCTGAATCTCAACGAGCTTCTGAACAAGGCGCGTAAAAGTGAATCCGCATCTCCTGACGAGCTGAACGATTTTATAAGCACCAAGCTTTCCGATTCACAGGCACAGGCAGTGAAAAATCTGCTGTCCGACGAGGAAAAAACAAGACAGCTTCTTAACAGCGATGCGGCAAAAAGCCTTTTCAACAAGTTCTTTGGGGGCAAGGATAATGGCTGATTTTGATATAGGCTCCATCCTCAGCTCCCTTTCCGCGGAGGATATGGAGAACATAAAAAGCATAGCGGCAGATTTTATGGGTGGCAGCTCAACCGAGGCACAAAGGGAGCAGCAGCCCAAGGCATCGGAGCTTGGTGCTCTGCAGTCCTTGGGGCTTCCCGATTTATCACAGCTTACGGCAATTCTCCCTGTTCTGCAGGAGATAAACAAGCCTGACCAACGGCTTGATTTCATCAATGCGCTCAAGCCTATGCTTTCGGGGGAGCGTCAACAGCGTGCCGATGAGGCGATGAAGCTTGTCCGACTTATGTCGCTGCTTCCTCTTTTGCGTGAAAGGGGGCTTATGTAATGGCAGATTACACCTATCAGGAGCTTATGCAGATGCAGACCGATGCAATCAAGCGTGTTGAAGCCATGCAGAAAAGGGCCCGTTCTACTGCAGGTCTTGACACAGCTTCGCCTGAAACAAAAAAATCCCCCGAAAAGGGGGATGTAAAGGACGTGCCGAAGCACGTTCCCATGCCCGAGGGCTATCTTAAGGGGAATACTCACAACGAAGGGCCGCGTTCCGTCAGCAAGGGGGATAGGGCACAAGCCTTCAACCTTAGGCTTGGCGGCAATGATATTGAAATTGATTCTGACAAGGCGTTGCTTCTGTCGCTTATAATTCTGCTTGCAGAGGAGGGGGCGGATGAGCTTCTGCTTGCCGCACTCGTTTATATGCTTGGGTGAATTTCAAGTATGTTGACTGCATATTCTGATTGGCACAGGGGCGCTTTCCTGCATTCCTCGGCAAAGGTGACGGAGCATAGCTTAAGGTAGGGCACCACGTAGGCCATGGGTACTATCAGCACGCAGCTTAAAGCCCACCCTGTTAGTGAAAAAAGGTAAACCGTGCGCTCGTTCAGACGTCCGTCTGTGGCGTTGATGCTGTAGTCTATTGCTTCCTTGACGGATGCACCTCTGCGGCTGACCATATAGAAAGCGCTCTGGGAATATCGGGAAAAGGTGCTTTGAATGAGCACCACTACTGCGGAAAGCAAAACTGCACCTGCCGCGGCGGGAACAAATACGGTTACAACGTCTGCTCCTCGCATAATAAGGTAAATGGCACAGCCAAGGCACATAACAGGTGGTATCATAAAATACATCACCCACGTTGTCTTAAGGAAAAATATTCCGGAGTACAGGGCAAGCGCCTTAAATGATTTTTTGGGGGATAAAAATCTGAAAAGAAAGCGTAGCCGTGGCTTAAGGCTGTTTAACCTTTGCAGATAAACCCAGTGCTCGCCTGTCTTTATGCCACACACAAGGCATAGCAGTCCTATGTCAAGCAGCACGGTCAGCGTTATTGAAATTACGTTCCCCCACAGGGTGCCTGTAAGCTCGCAAAGCTGCGAGTAAAGTGGTGATCTGAAATAGAAATAAGGGGCTAATCCTATCAGCGCAAGGGCACACCAACGAAGCAGAAATGAAACAAGGCTTATCAGAAAAAGCCTTGCGGTGTTCTGATAAAGCAGCTCCTTTGCCCTGATTTTTGCATAATTGTTCATATAGCTCACCCCAATAAAAAATCCGCAGAGGAAACACTCTGCGGTTTTATTTTTACCATTATGGGGTATTTTAATCCCTTTTGCACAATTCTTTAAGGTGTGTGTGCACAAAATAGGGGATTTTAAGGTCGCCCGAGCCAACGCCGATTTCAATATGTGGCTTCATTTTGCCGTGGAAATCGGAGCCACCCTCAAATGCAAGGTCAAGCTTCATTGCAAGTGCGCGGTACTGTGCAATCTGCTGTGGTGTGTATTCGGGGTAATAGCCCTCAATGCCTGTAAGACCTGCTTCCTTCAGGGCTGTCAGCATCTCCTCAAGCTGGCAGAGGTCATAGCCTGTCTGATTAAGGTGTGCAAGGAATGCAAGTCCGCCTGCAGCTTTGATAGCCCTTACCGCCTCTGTCGCAGTAAGCTCGTTTTTCTCGGAATATGCAGGCTTGTTAAGACCTATGTATTTATCAAAGCATTGGCGAATGGTTTCGCAATAGCCCTTTTCCACCATAAGCTTTGCAATGTGTGCTCTGCCAACGAAGCTGCCGCCTGCAATTTCAAGTGCCTCCCGGTGAGTGATGTCCATTCCCAATGCACGAAGCTTGCTGCACACGTCCTCCATGCGCCTTCTTCGGCTGTCCTTAAGCTTCTGGATGGTGGCAAGGAGTGTTTCGTTTTGCGGATCAATGAAAAGACCGATAATATGTGTTTCGGTTTTCTCCGCCGCAGAAAATTCAATTCCGGGCACAAGCTCAATGCCCTCGGTTTCAGCGCATTTCAGCGCCTCTGCAATACCGTCAACGCTGTCGTGGTCTGTGAGAGCCACAGCGGAAAGCCCCTGTTTTTTAGCGTGCTGTACAAGCTCTGTGGGCGTCATTGTGCCGTCTGAACAGGTTGAGTGGGTGTGGTAGTCAACTGTGCGCGTATCAAAGATTATGCTGCGAACCTCATCAAGAGATGCCACCGTAAATGCGTTGTGCTCCCTTAAAAGCTTTTTCCCTTGATGACCGTATTCTACAAGCACACAGTCAATTCCCAAGGCGTTTGCCGTTTCAAGGTCGTGGAGCGTGTCACCTACAAACAGGGCATCGTTGCGGTGAATGTTGAGCTCGTTAAACAGCCTTGTAGCTCTTTCGGTTTTGCTGCCTGCAAGGGTATCGTCGGCACCTGAAACTCCGTCAAGAAAGTCGCTTATGCCGAAGCGCCTTGTAAGAAGCTCGGTTTCCTCGGTGTGGTTTGAGGTGATTATGTATTGGTGGACGCCCTGACTGTGCAAATCCCTCAAAAGCTCAAGGGCGCCGTGAGCAAGGCGTGTTTCATTTATTCTTTTGTTGTAGTCGCGGTGATAATCACGGGAAATTTCGTCAAAATCAATTTCCTCGGGGGGCAGAATATGGTGGTAAAAGCCCACAATGGGAGTCTGCACGTAATTGTAGTATTCCTTCAGGGTTATCGGACTGCGGTTTTTCCTTTCAAGAAGGTCGTTAACACAGCCCAACGCATTGTTTACGTCGTCAATTATTGTGCCGTTAAAATCCCAAAAAATGTATTTGTATCTCATAACCTGCTCCCGTTTGTAATCTGTGTTCAGTTTATCACATTTCCCGTCTTAAAGCAATGTGCAAAACAATATTCCTGTTATCACACCGCACAAAAAGCAGCTGCACAGTAAAAAATAGTTGACCTTGCTCCTTGGCCTGGTAGCCTTTACTCGCGGAAGTGAGCATATACCGTTCATTTCCGAGCACGCCTTTTCGCGAAGCTTGCCCTCGGACATACCGCTGTACTCTGGCTTTACAAAAAATATGGCTTTTTCAAAAAATCCGTTGCTTGTTTCGTTGATTTCAAGCACCTGCTTGTTGACTCCCTTTATCATTTTTCCAACCTCCGAAGCGTTTTTTAATATGTTGTGCCGCAAGCGGGGTGTTATGCAAAATTACGGAGCATTTTTTTCACTAATTACCTTTTCGGAATAAAAGAAATTTTGTTCGTTGTTAATTTTGACAACCCCAAAATTATACAAAAAGTATAATTTACTTTTCGCGCAAAAATGTTCAAAACTGTGTTCAAAATGTTTACAACTACCCCCTCAAACAGGCTATGGGAGTGGGTTTTCAACATTTTCTATATAGTTTTTGACAAAATGCAACAGTATATGGAAATATACGATTTGTTAAAAAGTTTTTTGAATTATACAAAATGGAAAGATGTTTTCGGATCAAAAATAAATGTTCGTTGGCAAAAATGTACAAATAAAAAGTTGCTAAAAAGTGTGTGAAAATACTGTTCAAAAAGTAGAAAAAGCCAATTTTTGACAAAATAGGTTGACAAAACAACTTTACTGTTTTGCCAAAAAATATTATAATGATTGTGGTGATGAAATTGAAGGCTATTAAGGATAAAAACAACCTGATTTTAGAGGGTGCAGAGTGCTTTGACGTTGGCCTTTGCCTTGACTGCGGACAGGCGTTCAGGTGGGAGAGGGCAGAGGACGGCACGTGGCAGGGCATTGCTATGGGCAAATTCCTGCGGCTGTCCCAGAATGGTGACAAAATAACTCTCTTTGACACAACCGAGGAGGATTTCAATAATATATGGCACAGCTATTTTGACCTTGACAGGGATTATAACGCCATAATCAGCACCTATGATGATAAAAGTCTGCTGGTTGCCTGCAATGCCTATCCCGGTATTCGCATACTTAAGCAGGATGAGTGGGAGGCTCTCTGCTCATTTATTATATCCGCCAATAACAATATTCCACGGATAAAGGGCATAATCGGCAGATTGTGTGAGCAGTTCGGCAATAAAATTGAGGGTGGCTATACCTTCCCCACAGCCCAAGCGCTTGCAGGTCTGACGGTTGAAGATTTAGCCCCCATCCGCTCCGGATTCCGCGCAAAGTACATAATAGATGCGGCACAGAAGGTAGCGTCCGGCGAGGTGGATATTGAACAGGTAAAAGCGCTTCCCTTTGATGAAGCAAAAGCACAGCTCCTGAAAATCAAGGGTGTGGGTGAAAAGGTTGCCCAATGCACACTCCTTTATGGCTTCGGCAGGGTAGAGGCTTTCCCTCGCGACGTGTGGGTTAACCGCATTGTGGCGGAGCTATATCCCGACGGCTTGCCCGAATGTATCAGAGATACTGAAGGAATTGCTCAGCAATACTTATTCCATTGGAGAAGAAATGCTTAACATAACAAAACACCTCATTGACTCGTTAGAGTCAATGAGGTGTTTTTTATGTCTTTTTAACTGATTTTTCTGCAATTTTAAGTAGCTCTGACAAGGGGACTATAAGTATTCCGCACAGGAGATTTCCCACGCCGTGAATTGCATCGTAGGGAAGCCCCGCCACAATCCAGGCTATTGTGCCCTCAAAAT
>JAGBTL010000025.1 GCA_017631355.1 Clostridia bacterium | reverse complement strand
TGGTGGTGCATACGAGGATGTCAATTTCATTTTCAAGAAGCTGTCTCCAGACCTCGCTCAATTCTTCCTCGCTCATTTTGCCGTGACCGATGCCTATTCTCGCATCGGGGAGAAATTCCTTTATTTTAGCTGCGGTTTTTTCGATGGTATCCACCTTGTTGTGCAGGTAATAAACCTGACCGCCACGACGGAGCTCTTTTTCCATAGCCTCTGCAAGCACGCCCCAATCGTGCTCTAAAACATAGGTCTGCACGGGGGAGCGGTCAAGGGGGGCCTCCTCAATAACGGACATATCACGAATGCCTGACATTGCCATATTCATTGTTCGTGGGATGGGTGTTGCGGAGAGTGTAAGGCAGTCAACATCGGGGTAGGCTTCCTTGAGCCTTTCCTTCTGACCAACACCGAAGCGTTGCTCCTCGTCAACAATGATAAGGCCTAAATCCTTGAACTGAATGTCCTTGGAAATGAGCCTGTGAGTGCCCACGATAATATCAATTGAGCCACGCTTGAGTGCCTTTATGATACGTGTCTGCTCCTTGGGTGTACGGAAACGGCTGAGCATTTCCGCCTCGATGGGGAATCCCTCAAAGCGGCGCTTGATTGTATTGTAATGCTGTAATGCCAATATGGTGGTTGGTACAAGTATTGCGCATTGCTTACCATCTGCAATGCATTTGAAGGCAGCTCTGAGAGCAACCTCGGTTTTACCAAAGCCAACGTCACCACACAAAAGTCTGTCCATGGGGTGTGGCTTTTCCATATCGCGCTTGATTTCGTTTATTGTACGAATCTGGTCGTCGGTTTCCTCATATTCAAACCTGCGCTCAAAATCGTTTTGCATATCAATATCGGGTGAAAATGAGTATCCCGGCATTTTCATTCTGCGGGAGTAAAGGGCAATAAGCTCCTTTGCCATATTTTTGGCAGAGGTTTTAACCCTTGCCTTCAGCTTTTCCCAATCCTTGCCGCCAAGTCGTGAAAGCTTAAGGTTTCCTGAATCATCCTTGGGGCCGATGTATTTTGAAACAAGGTCAAGCTGTGTTACGGGCACGTAAAGTGCATCACCCTTGGCATAGCGAATCATTATAAAGTCCTTGGTTATGCCTGATACCTCAAGCTTTTTAATGCCCTCAAAAACACCGATACCGTGTACACTATGTACAACGTAATCGCCCCTTGAAAGCTCCTCAAGGCTCTGAATAGCATCGGCTGCCTTATAATTCTTGCGCTTTTTTCGTGTGACGCGGACAGCGGCACCTCTGCTATATGCAAAGACGTTGAATTTTTCGTTAGGATAACGGAAGCCGCCTGATAAGCCACCGGGCAGAACTGATACAATGCTCTTTGGGAATTCGGCAGGGGGTACGGGGAAGTACATTGCCCTGATATCTTCTGTGTTGAGTGCTTCTGCAAGGGCATCTGCCGCTTTTTCTGTGCCTGCAATAACAATACATTGCTCCTTACGTGCAAGTGCAGGCCTAAGGTCATCCATAAGCACCTCAAGTGAGCCGTTCCAAGAGGGGAGCTGCTGCACGTTGAATGAGGTAAGGCTCTTTACGGGTGTGTCAAAGGTGCCACGAGGGAATGTGTCAACATAAAATGCTTTCTTTTTTTCGTAAACGTTAAGAAGCTGTGGGAAGGTGAGTGTGAAGCTGTCAAGCCCCTTGCAAAGAACACCATTTTCAAACTGTGCCTTCATTTCCTGTGCGAAAAGCTTACAGGTGCTTTCAGCCTTATCCTTTACAGAGCCGCTTTCTGCAATGAAAAGCAGGTCGTCTGTGCAATAATCGAAGATAGATGCGCCCTCACCGTACGCCAAAGAAAGGTATTTGTCAACGGAGAGAAGCCCTACACCGCTTTCAAGCATATCAATATCCTTTTGCAAAAGCTCCTTTGCCTTGCGGGAGCCCTTACCCGATACGGTAGCCATAAAAAGCTCTATTTTTTCCTTCAGGTCAGCGGTGCTGTCAAAAATGATTTCCGTTGCAGGTGTTATTTCACAGCTGTCAAGGGAATCTGTTCGCCTTTGGGTTGAGGGGTCAAAGGTTGAAATGGTGTCAACGCTGTCGCCCCATAATTCCACACGGATTGGCTGCTCGGAGTCAGGCGGGAAAAAGTCAATAATGCCGCCTCGGTGAGCGTATTGACCTGCACCCTCAACGCTGTCAGCGCTTTTGAAGCCTGCGGCTGAAAGTGTGTCAATAAGCCTTTGAGTGGATATTTCTGTGTCATAGTCAATTTTGAAGGTGCGTTTTTTCAGCTCCTCAGGGGGGATAGTCAGCTGCAGGGCGCTTTCCACAGAGCAGACAATTACAGAGTATTCACCTGATAAAATTGCACAGAGGGTTTTGATTCTTATTTGCTCGTATTCGCGTGACTGTCCCTGTGACGTGTTGAAGGAGTAGTCACGTGCAGGGTAGAAATATGCTTTTTTACCTACGCCTGCAAATTCGTTTATATCTGACGTGAATTTACGTGCAGATGCTTCGTCGGGTAAAAGCACAATTGCTCTGCGGTTAAGGTCACCGCAGAGTGAATGGATAAGATGCGCCTTCGGTGTAGATGGCAGACCGGTTATGCCCGAGGGGGCAACACCGTTTTCAATATACCGAAGTATATCATTATATTCAGAACAATTTTTTAATAGCTTTGAATAACAGGACATATAAACCTCAACTGTTAAAGTCTGACATTGCTCCGTCAATGTTGCCGTCAACTATGTATCGGAGTGCCTCGCAGGCATTGTCAATTGCTTCGCGCATAAGGGGAATATCCTTTTTGGGGAAGTTAGCAAGCACCCAGTCTGCAAGATCATATTCGGGGTGAGGCTTTTTGCCAACACCAAGCTTTATGCGGGGGAAGTTCTCCGAGCCAAGGTGGGCGATAATGCTCTTTATTCCGTTGTGACCGCCGGCGCTGCCCTTACGCTTGATGCGAAGCTTGCCGGGCTCAAGGGAAATATCATCAAATATTACAATGATATTCTCAACAGGTATCTTGTAGAATGAGGCGCACTCCTTAACAGCGGTACCGCTGTTGTTCATCATGGTTTGCGGCTTCATAACAAGCACCTTGTGGTTACCGATTTTTGTATCACCTATAAGGGCGTGGAACTTAAGCTTTTTTGCTTTGAAGCCCAAGGTGTCCTCAAGGCGAGTTACACACAGAAAGCCTGCATTGTGACGTGTTGTTTCGTATTTTGTTCCGGGGTTACCAAGCCCCACAATAAGGTATTCATAGGTGGAATCTCCACCGGCTTTTTTGAATTTGTTGAACATATTTTACGTTTTACTCCGATTATTTTGTGTGCTGACGCTTGTAGGGCTTTTTCACGTTTACCCAATCCTCTTTTACTGTCTGCCTTGAACGGGCAACTGCAAGTGAGTTGTCGGGAACGTCCTCTGTAATGGTTGAGCCTGCAGCGGTAAAGGCGTTTTCACCAACTGTGACAGGTGCTACAAGGTTTGTGTTACAGCCAATGAAGGCACCATCCTTGACAGTTGTGCGGGATTTGTTCATACCATCGTAGTTAACCGTTACACAGCCACAGCCGAAGTTAACGTCCTTACCAACGTCAGAATCGCCCACGTAAAGAAGATGGGGAAGCTTGCTGCCAACGTCAACTGTAGAGTTTTTCACCTCAACGAAGTTGCCTATGTGAACGTTGTCTGCAATTTTGCAGTTGGGACGAACGTGCACGAAGGGGCCTGCTGTTACACCGTTGCCGATTTGTGAATCATAAACCTGTGTGTTGTTGAGCCTTGTGCCGTTGCCTATTGTTGAATTTACTATATAAGAGTTGGGACCGATAACACATTCTGTGCCAATTTTAACGTCGCCCATAATAACTGTGCCGGGCATAATAACCGTGCCCTTGCCGATAGTAGCATCAGGCTCAATGATTACACCATCAAAGCAGGGTATTTCCACACCGCTGTCAATGAGGTTTTGTATAATTGATAATCTTTGTTCGTTGTTAATCATAATAGCACTCCTTTTGTGTGTTATTAAACCAATAATATATTTTACCATACTATGATATATATTTCAAGAATAGAAGTTCAAAGGCTATTTTTCTGTGAAAGAAATTAAAAAAAGACAAAGAAAACGCGTATTCCCGAAATAATCTCGTAGATTTCACAAAAATATGTTGATTCGTTCTCGCTTTTATAATATAATAAATAGAAATAGGAAAAGGGGGGCGAAGGCTTTGTCAAGACGGTTCAGTCAGGGCGCATTGTGTGCAATTATAATCATTGCAGCTGTGCTTATAAGTATAATTCTTCCCCTTTTGTCATACCTTAACCCTCAAGCAATAAATAATTTTGATTTCAAGCAAGCCCACGCTGACCTTGAGGGGTACGATTTATCTGATTCGGGTCCTGTGGCACTTGCGGGTGAGTGGGAATTTTATTGGAACGAGCGGATTGTTACTGAAGGCAGTGATCGTAAAATTCCTGATTTGTATATAGATGTGCCTTCGGCATGGACAGCCTATGAAATTAACGGACAAAAGCTTCAAAGTAGCGGCATTGCAAGCTATAAAACTACAATTTCCAACGTCAGCTCCAATGAGCCGATACTTGTCAGCGTAAACAACCTGCCGGGTAAATGCAAGGTTTTTATTGACGGTGAGTGCGTTTTTTCTAACCGCGGCATACCGGGTGTTACAGGCAACACGTCCTTTTATACCTATGCTAACCCTGTTGAAGTTGACAGCGGTGAGCATACTCTGGTGGTTGAGGTTGACTGTGAATTTTCAAGCGGTCTTACCGCATTGCCTCAATTATCAACCTATCACGAATACAGACATTCGGAAATCAGCTCGGTTGCTGTGCGATATGGCATAATCGGTGTTGTTGCACTCTTTGCAATCGGCACTGTTCTGATGTGCATTATCCGTAAGCGTGTCGGAAATCAGCTGTGGTTACTTCTGCTTTGTGTTATTTTTGTGTTCAGAATGCTAATCTCAAACGAGGGCTATATGGTTGCTCACACAATCCTTGGTGACCTGAACTACGAGTTTATGACCTCGTTGATATTTGTTTCAACCTACATTATAAAGCTGTGTATGCTGATGTATCTGAACACAAAATTAGGTCTTAAAATAAAGCAGTACACGCTTATGCTTGTTTCAATGGTGTTCCTTGTGTGTGCATTTGTGCCATACTTTGTTTATTCACAAATTTACGTTGCAACAATTTATATGTGGTTGCAGTCGGCAGCATATCTTGTTGACGGATTTATGATATACAAGCTGTCAGGCGCGGTTGTTAACAAGGAACGTAATGCAATTGCATTCCTCATTATTTACTGTGTGAATGCTTGTGCTATTATTATTGATAACTTCTACCTTAACGGTTACATTGCAGGCGAGGTTTCATTCATAATGCCGGTTGCATGTATGAGCTTTATCGGTATGATGATAGTTCTTCACCTTATAGAAAGCTTCAGCGATTACAAAAAGGCACAGATTACTGCAGACCTTCAGCGTGAGCTGAGTGAGCTGAACACTACTCTGATGATTAGTCAGATTCAGCCACACTTCCTTTACAATGCACTTAACACTATTAAGTATATGACCAAAAAGGACCCGAAAACTGCGGAGCATGCTATTGTGAAATTTTCAAGCTATCTGAGAGCTAATATGGATTCGCTCACACAGAAGGAGCCTATAGCCTTTACCAAGGAGCTTGAGCACGTTAAGAATTATATTGATATTGAGCAGCTCAGATTTGGTGACAGGCTCAAAACGGAATATGATATTCAAACTGAGAATTTCACAATTCCACCACTTACGATTCAGCCTATTGTTGAAAATGCAATTAAGCACGGCGTCAACCAGAAGCCTGAGGGCGGTACGGTTAAAATCAGTACAAAGGAAGCTGATGATGCCTTCATAGTTGTGATAAGTGATGACGGTGTGGGCTATGACGTTAATCAGATACTTGATGATGGCAGGTCTCACGTGGGTATATCCAATATCAAAAAAAGGCTCAGCACAATGCTTGATGCTACTGTCGAAATAAACAGCGTAATAGGTGAGGGAACACAAGCCACTATTACAATCCCTAAAAATAACGATCCCGAAAGGAAAATATAAAAATGCGTATAATGGTTGTTGATGATGAAGTAATGGCACTTGAGGATTTTGAGGATACCTGTCGTGAGCTTGGTATAACCGACGAAATCGTTAAGTTCAATAATCCCCTTGATGCACTCAGCTTTGTGGCAATGAACAAGGTGGATATTGCATTTCTTGATATTGAAATGCCGGTTGTTAAGGGTATAGAGCTTGCAAAGCGCATTAAGGCGTTTTGCAGAAACGTGCGAATTATTTTCACCACAGGCTATAGCGAATATGCTCTTGAGGCATTCGCGGTTGATGCGGTTGACTACGTTATGAAGCCTTATGAGGCGAGTGCAATCAAGCGTGCCTACGACAAGGCTCTCCTTGTTAAGGATGCGGTTGCAGAAAACCACGTATTTATAAAAACCTTCGGCTATTTTGACGTGTTTGTCGACGGCAAATCAGTTGCTTTTTCAAGTGCAAAGTCAAAGGAGCTTCTTGCATTGCTTGTTGACAGAAACGGCGGCGTTGTAAGCACAGAGCAGGCAATTTCAATCCTTTGGGAGGGCAGAAAGTACGACGAAACCGTACAGTCTCTTTTCAGAAAGGTGCTTAAATCCTTGAGAACCTCTCTTGAGGAAGCGGGTATAATTGATATACTCATTGATAACAGAAATCAGCGCAGCATTGATAAATCAAAGTTTGTGTGCGATTATTACGATTTGCTTGAAAAGGGCAAGTCAGACGATACAAAGTTCTTCGGCAAGTATATGGAGCAGTATCCATGGGCAAAGGTTACCGAGGACAGGATCAACAGTATTTACAACTGAAGCATTAAAGAATAAAACAAGTCTTTGTGTTATGAGCACAAAGACTTGTTTTTATTTTTTATTATTTTAATCAATAGTATAAATGCTATGGTTCCGAGAACGATTCCCGTTAGGTCAATTGCAAGGTCAATGAGCTGAAATGCACGCCCCGGCACAAATAGCTGGTGAATTTCATCGGTGACTGCATAAAGGAATGCGAAAACCACCGATAATAAAGGCTTGAATCGGGGACGGAATGCGCGCAATGCATTAAGTGTAAGAAAGCCTAATGCAGCAAACTCACAGCAATGTGCGATTGCTCTTACGGTTCCGTCAGGTAAATCAATTTTAAGCAGCTCATACAGCCACGAAACAACCGAGCCGCTTACCTGTGCGGAGTCTGTGGAATCCTGTGCTGAAAGGCAGAAGATGGTTACCATAACTGTAGCAAGCAGCATCAATGAGCCTGCTCTGTGAAGCTTTTGCTTTTTAGTAATCATTTAGCCTCCGGCTTGCTGCCTGAATGCAAGTAAATCATTGAACCGCCGTTTGCAAGGTAAACACCCTTTACACCGTCGCCAAGGTAAAGGTCGTTGCTTGAAAAGAAGAGGGGAACAAACACACCGTTATCAACAAGGTGCTTTTCCATACGTCCGCAAAGAGCGGCATTTTCTTCGTTGCTTGTTTTGAGCTGACTTCTGAGGGCTGTCATTTTCTTATCCTTGTAGTTGCAGGGTGCACCTGATACTGCATCAAGCATACCGAAAGCGGTTTTGTAAACAGGGCTTAAGGGAAGTATAGCAAGGTCGTAGTTGCCCTCTGCAAGGATTTTGTCCACGTCCTCAACGTCAAAGATTCGTGTGTCAAAGAGAATCTTATCCTCAAAAAGTGCCTGCCAGTTTTCAATGATAGCGCTCATTGAGGTTTCAAGGGGAGCAGGGATAGAAAGCTCAATAGTATAAGCCTCCTTGCCGGTTCTCTTGAGAAGGACCTCAAGGTTTGCCTGTGCTACCTTAGCGTTCTTCGCATAGGAAAGCTTTGCAGGTGAAAAGTCGGAGTAGCTTGCATCACCAACTGTGTAGTTGTTGGGAATGATTCTGTCTGCCTTGCCTGTTGCAAATGCAGGAAGCTCAATCTTGCTGTAATCAATTGTGCTGAGAAGAATGCTGCGAAGCTCTGCAATGCTGCCAACGCTTGTGCTGCAGTTAAAGGCAAGTCCCCACGTTGCATCAATGGATGTGTATGAGGTTGTGTTGCCTGAAATTCTGCTTGTTGAGGGTGTAAGGTAGATATCGTACTTGCCCTCTGTGAAGCGTGATTCCATAGCATTGCGCTTGCCTGTGATATAAAGAAGGATTGATTTGTTCTGTATCTGAACCTTACCTGTGTAGTCAGGGTTGCGCTTGAGAATTGTTTCTGTTTCAAGCACCTCCTCAACGTAGTAGGGACCGTTGCACAAGAGTGTGGAGGGGTTTGAATAATAAATGTTGTTAAGTGCATCAAGGAACGACTGCTCACAGGGATAAACGGGGAGTGTAGCAAGCTTGTAAAGGAAGTCGGGGTCCTTGTAAGCAAGTGTAATCTGAAGGGTGTATTCATCAATAGCCGCAACACCGATTTCAGCGGTATTGTCAGCGCTGTATTCCTTTGCGCCCTTGATAGCGTTAAGGTCAGCATAGCCTGTTTCAATAAAGCGCTTGATGCCGAAAACGTAGTCCTCGGCAGTAATTGTGTTATCAAACTCTGTGATGCCAACCTCTTCAAGAATGGTCTGTGTGGATTTTGATACGTGCCATACTGCAGAAGGATTAAGCCTGAAGGTGTAAACAAGGTTATCCTTGCTTACAGAATATGCAGTTGCACCGCCAAGGTCAATTTTGCCCTTTGAATCAAATCTGAGCAGACCCTCAAAGCAGTTTGTTGCAACGATTCTTTCACCGTCACCTGTAGCATATAAGGGGTCAAGGTTTACGACAGAATCAAAAATACCCATTGTAAGCTGTGCTGAACTGTCGGTCATGGTGCATGAGCAAAGCATAAACAATGTTGCCGCAACAAGAATAAGGCTTATAACTCTTTTCATTTGTTACCCTCCGAGATTTGTGTGTTATTTGTTAGCAAATTTACATATTTCGTTAAGTGCACATTCAGTACACTTGGGTCGTCGTGCTATGCAGGTTTGTCTGCCGTGGAGAACAATTCTGTGACAGAAGTCGTTGCTTTCCTCAGGCGGCAAAATCTTTTTTAACTGCATTTCTACCTTTTGTGGGTCCTTGGAATCGGTCAGCCCAAGGAGGTTTGTAATACGTATTACGTGTGTGTCGGCAACTACCGCAGGCTTTTTGTAAACGTCGCCCACAATAAGGTTTGCGGTTTTTCTGCCCACACCGGGGAGCTTGGTCAGCTCCTCAATCGTGTCGGGTAGTGTGCCGTTGTAAACGTCGCGCACCATTTTTGCCATTCCGATAAGGTCGCGTGCCTTACCGTGGTAAAAGCCACAGGAGTGAATTAAATCCTCAACGTCTGTAAGCTCTGCCTCTGCAAGCTGATTTTCGGTGGGATATTTTTCAAACAATGCAGGTGTTACAAGGTTAACCCTTGCATCTGTGCATTGTGCGGAAAGTCGGGTTGCAACCAGTAGCTGAAAAGGCGTGTCAGCATTTAACTGGCAGGGTGCCTCCGGAAATACCTGCTTGAGTATTTCGCAGATTTCAAGTGCTCGTTGCTTCTTTGTCACCGAAAAACCTCCATTAAGGATATATTTCTACACATAGTGAGTGTATTCTACAAAATATTATCACTTTTTGAAAGCTTTTTCAATAGTAAATATGTAATAATTTATAATAAGAAGAATCAAATTATTACACACCATATAAAAACACACCTTACAGCCTGAGCCGTAAGGTGCGATTTTTAAAAATAATCAGATAAACTTGAATGTAAGAATCTTCTTGCCTGTGATTTCAAAATCAACAAAGCCGTCATCGTTCATTGTGAGTGCCTTATCATCAAGCTCCTCAAGAGTAACAAGCTTAACCTGACTCCACTTCTTGCCTGAGTAAGCGGGGAGCTCAAACTCTGCCTGCTGTCTTTCAACAGGTGACTGAGGCTTCTCAATGGGAGCAATACCACCATTAAGGCGGATAGCGTTCTTAACCACCTTGTCGGAGGGGTTGAAGAGTCTTACTACCCAGCCCTCACCGTCCTCACTTCTCTTGACTGCGCTAACGTTAAGGTTCTCGTCCTTAAGCTCAAGGAATGAGTGTGAAAGAGGATTCTTGCCGTGTGCTGTGGGAGCAATCTGTGCAGCTGTAAGGTAAAGGTTGAAGCGCTCGCTTTCCTGCCATACGTTTGCTGATTCCCAGTTGCCTTTATGGGGCATAAATGCATAACGGAAAGTGTTCACGCCGATGCACTGTGAGCCCTTATCCCAGTCGCTGTAGTTCTGCATATCCTTTGTAACGCATATACGAAGGGGATATGCTCTGATAAGTGAAAGGTAAAGTGTGTTGTCCATATCGTCAGCAGCCTCGTAAGCCTTAAGACCTGTGTTGAGGAGTGCCACACCGTACTCACCGTCAGAAAGGTCAACGAATGAGTTCATGGGGTGCTCTGTCATGGGAGGCTCGTCATAGAGTGAGTAGTCAGGTGCAGCAATAGGTCTGCTTACAACGTCAAACTGACCCTGTGAGTCTGCATGAGTTGCCTTGATGCCTGTGGGGAAGCCAACCTGGAGGTAGTGGTCCTCGCAGCGGTTGTTGATGGTTGTTTCAATCTCAACAAACTTAGCACCCTTGCGGAGTGTAACAAGGCTTTCAATATCAACGGGGAGCTTGTGCTCGCTTCTTGACTTTTCATCAAATGAGCGCTTTTCGGGGAGCTCCCAGCGCATTGTGATTTTGTATGTAGTTTCAAACTCGCCCTGACGGAGGAGTGAAATGCTTGCCTGCTCACCGAGTGTTGTGAAGGTTTCATCAATTTCAGGAGCAACGTGCTGCCAGGGGTTACCGATTTCACCGCTATCCTTAAAGTAGCCGAGGTTGTTGTAATCCTTACCTGTTTCCTTATCAAATACGTTGAATGTACCATTGTGGTTGAAGGAAACGCGGATAAATTCGTTCTCCATAACGTTTGTTGTTCTGTTAAGTGTAACAGGAGTAGTTGCACGAACGTTGTAAAGGGGACGAACCTTAAGTGTCTTATAACCCATTGCAGGGATATCAGAAACCTCTGCTGCAACAAGGTACTGCTCTGTGTGGAGCACGTTTGCGGTGTCGTTGGGGTTCTGAATGATCTGTGCATTTGCCTTGTTTGTTGTGAGCACCTGATACTTGATTGCGTTATCGTTTTCATCAAGGATTTCAAAGCTGTCTGCCTTCCACTCTGCAGGGATTTCAAGGCGAAGGTCAACTGTTTCGCTTCTCTTGAAGGGTGCGGGGTTGAAGATTACAACAGCTGCATCATCACGGCTGAAGGTCTTAAGGTTGATGTCACCTGCGATATCCATAAATGCGCGCTCAAATACACACATTGAAAGCTCGCGAGCCTGTCTGTAACGTGACATAACGTCCTCGTAAACAACGTCACGTCCGCAAGCACCGATTGAGTCGTGGCCGTGGTTCTGAAGAAGGTAGTTGTATGCAAGGTCAATGAAGCCCTGCTGGTAGGGTGCACCTGAAAGAGATGCAAATACCGACATAGGCTCAGCATAGTTGATAAGTCTGCGCTCTGTGTCAAAGTTTTCCTGCTTGATGTATGTTCTTGCAGAAAGAATCCAGCCACAAAGCTCACTTACGCTACCCTTTGTGTAGGGGTCACGCATTTCACCCTTAAGCACGGGTGAATCTGCCTTGAAGTTGTCAATGATTCCCTGCTCCATCTCCTTGAGTGTGCTGTGGAATACCTCTGCCTCGGGGAGTGCATCGTTAAGGTCCTTAACAAGGTCAACCTCACGGATGTCGGGGCAGGATGAGTCGTGGCCGATAGACCAGAAGCGGTGGTTTGTTGTCCAGTCGTTGTCCTGCTCCTTCATTGCCTGCTCTGCACGAGCCTTAACGTTCTCCTTGTGGTACTCGTAGAAGGGGTGTGTGTACTGATAGTCAAGCTTCCAGTCACGGTCAATGAGCTTGAACACGCCGTTGTTGTCATTCCAGAGCATATCACGGTTGTTTTCGTCAGCCTGATTGAAGTAAACGGGACGCTGAACAACG
>JAGBTL010000220.1 GCA_017631355.1 Clostridia bacterium | reverse complement strand
CACCTATTGTCATTAAAATTGCATCCTCTTTGGGATTTTCATAAAAGCCTTTGCGCTCACCAACCACCTTAAAGCCCATTTTATCATACAGGCTTATGGCAACAGAGTTGCTTTTTCGCACCTCAAGGGTTATAAAATCAGCATTTTCGGTTTTGCTGTACTCCTTAAGAAAGCCTACAAGCATTGCGCCGATACCCTGTCCCCTGTGGGATGGCAAAACCGCAACGTTGGTGATATAAACCTCACCAACAACGTTATGTGCGCCGATATATCCGCACACCTGACCATCTGCCACACAAACAAAGAAGCGTGCCAATGGATTTGATAATTCCTCCGACAGAGCATTTTCACTCCAAGGCGTTGAAAAGCATTGCTTTTCAAGCTGCGCCAGATGCAAAATATGCTCCTCGGTCATTTTTTCAATAGCAATATTCATCATTTTGTATCATACCACGTTTTACCGCAGGCAACCTCAACGGTGAAGGGAACTGACATTTCACAAGCGGTTTCCATTGTTTCCTTAAGAAGCTCTGCAACAGCCTGCGCCTCGTTTTCGGGAGCTTCAATAATAAGCTCATCGTGAACCTGCATAATAAGCCTTGCCTTAGGGAATTCAGCCTTAAGCTTTTCATATACCCTTATCATAGCAATTTTGATGATATCTGCCGCTGTACCCTGAATGGGCATATTCATAGCAACACGCTCACCAAATGCACGTCGGATTGCATTGGATTCGTGCAGCTCGGGGAGATACCTTCTTCTGCCGAAATAGGTTTCCGCATAGCCATTTTCCTTGGCGGATGTCTTGGCATTATCCATAAATGCGGCTACGCCAGAATAGTTCGCAAGATAGCCCTTGATATAGCGGTCTGCCTCAACAACAGACGTGCCGATATCCTGCGAAAGCGAAAATGCGCCAATGCCGTAAACAATGCCAAAGTTTACCGCCTTCGCCTTGCGACGGTCAGCAGAGGTAACCTCTTCAAGAGGAATACCCATTACCTGTGATGCAGTAATTGAATGAATGTCATCGCCATTTATAAAGGCGCTTGTCATATTTTCATCGTTTGCCAATGCAGCGAGAACACGAAGCTCAATCTGTGAATAGTCGGCATCCACAAGAGAGCAGCCATCCTTTGCAACGAAAAAGCGACGAAGCTCTCTGCCAAGCTCTGTTCTCACAGGAATGTTCTGCAAATTAGGCTCGGTAGAGGAAATTCTGCCTGTTCGTGTTTCCGTCTGGTTAAGTGTTGAGTGAATTCTGCCGTCATTATCAATAACCTTAAGAAGTCCGTCGCAATATGTGGACTTCAGCTTTGAAAGACTGCGATATTCCAATATTTCGTTTATAATCGGATGCTTGTCCCTGAGGCTTTCAAGCACGTCGGCATTTGTAGAGTAACCGCTTTTTGTCTTTTTTCCGTGGGGAAGGTTAAGCTTATCCTCAGAGAAAAGAACGTCGCTTAACTGCTTGGGTGAATTAAGGTTAAACTCACACCCTGCCATATCGTAAACCTTGCGGAGTGATTCCTCAAGGCGGACAGCTATTTTATCAGAATACTGTTCAATACCCGCTCTGTCAACAAAGAAGCCCTCGCGCTCCATAGAAGCCAGCACCCTCGCAAGAGGAAGCTCTATCTCCTCCAAAAGCTTGCGCTGATTATTTTCATCTATTGCAGCGGTAAGCTTAATGCTTAATGCCTCAATAACCGCTGCCGCATCAACAAGCTCCCTTTCACTTTCATAAAGCTCTGCCATATCACCGCAGTCAACCTTAACGTTATTAAGTGAATATGCACCTGCAAGAGTTGAAACAGAATAATCTGATGAATTGGGATTGAGCAGATATGCGGCAAGAGAAGTATCAAGCTTAACACCATTAAGCTCGATTCCGCTTGAATCACAGAAGCTGTAAAGACGCTTTGAATCGTCGGTGTATTTTTCAATTGCGCTATCGCCAAGGAACGCAGATGCAAACGTCAGAAACATAAAGTCAGCATTCTGCACCACAACAACACCATCATTCATCTTGAAAAGGATGTATTCAATGCCGCAATCATTATATTTAACTGTGAAATACGCTTTACCTGATGCTCTGAGAGAGCTGAGAAGAGCGTCGTAATCATCGGTAAGCTTCAGGGAAACTGTATCTGCCCTTGACTCGTCAATAGTCTCGGCAGAATCAAAGTTAAGCTTTTTAAGAATTTTTGTCATTTCCAATGATGAAAGCAGATTTGTTGCTTTAACAGGATCAGGCTCACCCATTCTGTATGAATTAAGGTCGGTATCAATAGGTGCACTAAGACAAATTCTGCCCAAAGCTTTACTTAAGAATGCGTTATCCCTTGATGCCTCAAGCTTAACCTTCATACCGGGCTTTATATCAAGCTCGGAGAGGTTATCGTAGATATATTCAATAGAGCCGAACTGTCTGATAAGGTCGCCTGCGCCCTTTTCACCAATACCTGCAACACCCGGAATATTATCCGAGGTGTCACCCTGAATTGCTTTGATATCAATAAGCTGCTCAGGTGATACGCCGTAAACCTCGTTGATTTTGTCAAGGTCATACTTAACAGTAGCTGACTGACCCATTTTAGTTGTTGCAAGGAGAACGTTTACGTTATTCCTTACAAGCTGAAGGCTGTCACGGTCTCCTGTGAGGATATAGCAGAAATCGCCCTCACCACATTGTGCAGAAAGCGTGCCGAGAATATCGTCTGCCTCATAACCGGGCTTTTCAACAACAGTATAGCCAAGGTATCCGAGGAGCTCCTTAAGAGTGGGGAACTGTTCAATAAGCTCGGGCGGAGCACCCTTGCGAGTGCCCTTATACTCTTTGTACATTTCGTGACGGAAGGTAGGGTGCTTAACGTCAAAGGCAACTGCAACGGCATCGGGAGAGAGGTCCTCCATCATACCCAGGAGAATGTTCATAAAACCGAAAATACCGTTTGTAAACTTGCCGTCCTTTGTTGTAAGGGCACGTATGCCGTAAAAAGCGCGGTTTATTATTGAGTTACCGTCAATTACAAGTAGTTTCATAATTACCTCACAGATTGAGAGTTTCTAAGGTTACAAAGTGATAGCTGTTATTGGAAAGATAGTTTTCCTCGCTAAGTGCTCTGAGGCAGCCCAAGGCGGCTGCATCGGTTACGTTGCCGGGTATTTGCACCTTTATGCCTGTTGCCTCGGTTATGTACTTATCAAGACCGTAAAGGTTTGCCATACCACCGCAAAGGAAAATACCATCGTCGGTAATATCCTTAACAAGCTCAGGCGGAGTGATTTCAAGAACGCCCTTTATTGCGTTACAGATTTCATCTATACTGTCGCGGATAGCGTAGTTAACCTCCTGAGCGGTGACCTCAAAGAACAGGGGCATTCCGCTTGACATATCCTTACCCTTGGCAACTGCGGCAATAGTTTCGTCGCGCATTTTTGCACCACCGAGAGTGTGCTTGAGCTTGCGTGCAGTAAGCCTACCAACCGCAACTCCCCTATTAGCCTTAAGGTATGTTTTAATAATTTTATCAAAGTCATTGCCGCCAACAGAAACACTTTTAGCAACGGCAATGCTGCCCATGGTTATAACTGCAACACCTGTTGTGCCTGCGCCCACATCAACAATCATTGTTCCGTATGGTCTTTCAAGCATAACACCAATACCAAGTGCAGCTGCAAGTGGCTCTTCAATAAGTGTGGCTCTGCCTGCACCTGCTCTGAGAATGCAGCCAAGAATGTTACGTTTTTCAAGGTTGGTGATGCCTGCGGGCATTGTAGCAACAACGGTAGGCTTGAATATTTTATTTTTACAAATGCGCTCAATGAACGCTCTGAGAAGCTTTTCGGTGCTTTCAAGCTCGGACACACCGCCGCTTATAAGCGGACGAACAAGCTTGATTGCATCAGGACAACGGCCAATCATATCTGCCGCCTTCTGTCCTGCTTCAATAACCCTGCCTGTTTCGCGCTCAAGGGCTACAACTGCAGGCTCGCAAAGTATAACACCCTTGCCCTCAACTGCGGCTGTAACATAGCCTGTGCCAATATCCAGACCGATTTTTAAACCTACCATTACTGCACCACACAATCAAAAGATTTTATATCATTTTATTATACACCTATAAAATAAATTTGTAAATAAAAAGTAATTAAAACAATTTATTATATAATAAGGCAACTGATTATTTACAAACTGACCGTTTTATTGTACAATAAATGACACAATGGTATGAAAGGCGGACATAATATGGCAGGTGTAAAAAACTCCAAGCTTAAGCTGTTATACATTGCTGACATTCTCAGCAAAAAAACTGATGAGGACAACTACATATCTGCAACAGCACTTTGTGATGAGTTGGCAAAGCTTGGCATTCCCGCAGAAAGAAAGTCTATTTACAAGGACATTGACGTGCTCAGGGAATACGGCTACGACATTATTCACAACGGCTCACGCAGTACAGGCGGCTATTTTATGGGAGCACGTAAATTTGAGCTTGCGGAAATTCGACTTTTGTCCGATGCAGTTCAGGCTGCAAACTTCATTTCACAAAAGAAAACTGCTGAGCTTGTTGAAAAAATTGAAAGCTTTGCAAGTGACAAGCAGGCAAAAACCTTACACTCACAGGTTTACGTTGACAAGCGTCCCAAGTGCAAAAACGAAGAAATTTTTTACAACATAAATGCCCTTGACGAGGCAATTTCCTCAGGCTACAAGGTAACCTTCACCTACACCAAAAGGAAAATTACCGACGAATTCAAAACCACCAAGGAAGAAAAGCTTTTCAAGGTTTCCCCTTATGCACTTATCTGGGCAAACGACCACTACTATGTTGTGTGCAATAACGAAAAATATGACAACCTTATGCATCTGCGAATTGACAGAATAAAAAAGATTGCCATAACAAAGGAGACCGCACGTCACTTTTCCGAGGTATCTGACTACAAGCGCAGCTTTGACTCGGCAGACTATGCAGGCAAACTCTTTAATATGTACAGCGGTGAGCCGAAGCCTATTGAAATTGTTTGTGAAAACGACTTGCTTGAAACAATGCTTGACCGCTTTGGTGAAAACACACGTATTCAAAGGGTTGATGATGAGCACTTCCTTTTGCGCACAAATGCGGCAGTCAGCGACGGTCTTGCAGCGTGGGTGCTCCAGTTTGGCGGCAGAGTAAGGGTGCGCACACCAAACGACCTTATTTACACAATCAAGCTGAAGGCACAGGAAATATTAGACAGCTATAATTAACAAAAAACCGTGAGATGAAAATTCATCTCACGGTTTTCTTTATGAATTTTTTGCCAATGCAACGTAGGCACCGGTTTCGTTATCAAGATAATAATCGGCTGTGTCACTGATACCGAACTTGACGCCTGTATTTTCACCTGATTTGGTGTAAAGCTCAACAATGGTAACTGTGTTACCGTCGGACGTAACACCTGTGTTGCTTGTTACTATAAACACGTAATCTGTAAGTCTGTTTGCAAGTCCCACAGGGCTGATATTATAGCCTGCAAACTTTTCCTGAAGTGCGGCATTGTTGCCCTTGTGGTACTGGAAGGTAATTGCAGGGTCATCGGGAATGGGCTGTGTTGTTTCCACAGGCTGACCGTCTGCAGATGTGGCAGGCTCTGCTTTTGCAGTTGTCTGCGGTGCTTTTGAGCCACCAATAGGCACGTATTTATTCTGCTTTGCATCAAATTTATAGTTCTGACCGTCAACAATCATAAACACGCCTGCAGCAGGAGCATCCTCCTTTGCCTCGGGATCAAATGCCTCAACCTTAACGCCTGTTACGCCCTCAAACTTGGTGCCGCTGATAGCAACGTCATATTCATCAAACTCCTTGGCAAGACCAAGCTCCTCCTTTGAATATATACCAAGAATAACCTTTGCGGCATCAGCATCCATATCAACGTTAAGACCTGCGCCCTCTATCTGAATTACAGTTTGCTCTGTAGTGTCCTTGCCAAAGCCGTTACCACCACAGCCTGACAATGCAACAACACAAACCAAAGCAACCAATACTAATAAAATATACTTTTTCATCTATAAACCTCCTGCGAGAGTATCTATATAAAATATACCCTTTTCACAGGTTTTTGTCAACTGCTCCCCTTTTTAACTTTTTGTTAAATTTTGTTTGCAGAGGCAACGGTTTCACGCTTGTATTTTTCGCGGGTTGCAATACCCCCGCGAATGTGGCGTTCCTCCTTATTAACATCAAGCACCCTGCGAACCTCGTTAAAAAGCTCGGGGTTGATTTTGCGCAATCTTTTGGTAACGTCGCTATGAACCGTTGACTTTGACACCCCAAACTTTTTGGCGGCTCCCCTTACAGTTGCATTGCTGTCTGCTATGTATCTGCCAAGCTTTTCGGCTCTGTCATCATAATCGCTGTACATAAAAAATCCTCCCATAGAGTTCTTATAGAACTATATGAGAGGATGCTTTTATTTATGTCTGAATTATTTCTTACCTTCGTATTCCTTAATCCATTCAACCATATCCTTAACTGACTGTTCAACACTCATAGGATTATAGTTAAGCTCGCGACGTGCCTTTTCAATTGAGAAATTGCAGTTTGACATAAGCTTGCGGATTGAATATCTGGTGAAAAGAGGTGTTTTCTTTGCAAGCTTGTAGAAAACCTCTGCGCCGGGTGCGACAGCCTTTGCAACACCGTATGAAAGAGGGATTTTGGGAGCCTTTTTGCCGCAAGCCTTTGCAGTTGCTTTAATAAAGCCGTCAACAGAAATCTGCTCACCGCAAAGAATGTAGCACTCGCCCTTGCCACCCTGCTTTGCTGCCATATACATACCGTGAGCAACGTCACGGATATCAACAAAGTTATATGCACCAAAGGAAAGTGTTACAGGGAACATACCGTTGATGAACATTCTTACCATTTCACCAACGTTTGAAACCTTGAAATCATAAGGACCGATACAAGCACCGGGGTGTGTAACAACAGCATCAATTCTGCCTGCCTTAACCTCATCAAGAACATACTGTGTTGCAGTTGCCTTTGTTTTAGCATATGTACCCTCAAGCTCATCAATGGGGAAGGAGTCAACCTCCTTCATCTCCTGATTATCAGGCAGCGGAACAAATGCATCAACAGATGAAGCATAAACAAGACGACGAACGCCCTTTTCCTCACAAGCCTGAACAACGTTCTTGGTACCGCCAACGTTAACGTTCCAGATCATATCCTCCTGATCTGCGTTAATATCAATGATACCTGCAAGGTGATAAACAACGTCAACACCCTCAAAAGCAGCGCGAAGCTGGTCAAGGTCAGTAACGTCACCGTAAACCTTTTCACAGTCGATACCGTCGAACTGTTTGCTGTCTTTTCTGATCAAAATGCGAACCTTTTCACCGCTGTCAACAAGCTCCTTTAAAAGAGCATAGCCGATATGACCTGTTGCACCGGTTACAAGACTGATTTTACCGCTCATATTCTTACCCTCACATCATTTACCAACGGGACTGCAAAAACAGTCCCGTTTGATTTTGTTATAGATTTTTCAAGAAAGATTGGCTTTTTACGATGCCCGAAGCGTATTGAGATACGCGAACCAGGCTGAGTAAAACGACAAGATTTCCAAGATAACCACTAATGTTTTGTGTTAGCTTGAGAAAGATTGGCTTTTTACGATGCCCGAAGCGTATTAAGATACGCGAGGTGGGTTGAGTAAAATGACAAGATTTCCAAGATAACCAAAACAGGCTTATTCGCCCTTCATCCCGAGAAGATTCACTGTGCCGTCATAAACTGCCTGTGAAACCTTGATAGAATCAAAGATTGCTGAATTGATATCATCGTCAGTTGCGCCAAGCTCTTTAGCAAAGCGATCGGGAATGAAAAGGTTAAGACCCATAATATCTGCAAGTCCGTCAACGTCAATACCGCTTTCAATGCCCTTTTCAGCATATTCCTTCTTAACGCTGCCAAGACCCATGCGCATCATCCAAGGAGCAACGCTGATAATCTTGCGGTTCTCGCCCATACCACGTGCAGCATAAACGATTTTAAGGAATTCCTTCCATGTAAGGTTATACATAGAAATGGGCCATGCCTTTGCGCCCTTTGACTTTTCAGCAGCACCAACGATAACCTCACCAACCTGACGAACGGTAAGCATTGCTGTACCGCCACCGGGATACATTGTGAAGGGAAGCTTATCCATACGCTTGATCTGCTCAATAAGGATAACCCAAACAGGCTTTCTGCCGGGCTGTGTACCAAAGATATAAGGAAGCTCAAGAACTGATACGTCAAAGCTGTCATCAGCAAATGAGAAGGCAACCTTCTCCTGATCAATACGGCTTCTGATATAAGGATGCTTCTTTGTGAGGTCCATATCAGGACGCTCCTTTGCAAGGTATGCAAAGTAAGAGCCGAGAACAACCGCACTCTTCATGCCAACCTCTTTACAGAGAGGAAGAATTCTCTCAAGGGGCTGAATGTTATATTTGTAATATGCATCATAAACAGGTGCAGGGAACTCAACGCGCTCATCAATACCTGCTGCAAAAACGAAGCAATCGTGACCCTTAAGAAGCTCACGGATTTCATCATCTGACTTCTCATAAATGTTGCACATTTCAAGCTTCATTTCTGCGGGAATGGGAGCACCTTCGGGAAGAGGAGGCAAAGCAACGCTTGTTACCTCGTGACCGCGCTCAATGAATATTCTTGCGGCTTCGCAGCCAAGAAGGCCTGTACCGCCAATCATAAATATTTTCATTCTGTAACCTTCTCCTTAAAGTTATCAAAAATTTCAGGACCGTAAACGTTATTCTCACCCTTGCGATCCCAAACCTGTGCGAAGAAGGGATTGATTCTTGCTTCTTCGTCATAATTCCAGGGCCAGGGAAGCTCTGCAGGACACCAGTGACCACCCTTAAGAACAAGGTTAGGTGACATTTCAAATTCGTTGCCGCGAGCACTTACCCACTTAACGGGTGTGTACATATCAACGATTTCTGTTGCAAGGCACTTACCGCCACGGAACTCAGCTGCCTTCTGAAGGTCTTCAATAGTAAGTGAATTGAAATCCTTTGTTTCATCATAGCCGTGGTCAAGAACAACAACGTCATCAGCTGTTGTCTTCTTTGAGGGGATTACGATATCAAAGTCTGACCATTTTCTGGGAAGCTTCTCGTATTCCTCCATACTGCCGTAGTATGCAGTCATACGAACGTCAACCTTATTTGCAGCCCACCAAAGTGTACCGTACTCGGGAGTTTCTGCAATTTTCTTCATCCAGAGCTTTTTAAGAATAGGTGCGAAGGGCTTTGCAAGGAATGCAAGCTTGTAGAATGACTCAACCTTATCCATCATGCTCTTGAAGTATTCCTTAACAGGAATGTTCGCACGGAAGTGACAGTACTTTTCAAGCTCGTCACCATCGTAATACCACTGACCGTGGAAGTTACGTGTTGTGAACCAATGAGGATCGAAAAGCTTTTTGGGTGAACCAAGACCGAGTGTGCCGAGAAGGAGCTCCTCGAACTCGTAGTTTGTGATTCTGTACTCCTCACCTGAACCGATGTTATAGAAGCGTCTCCAGAACTCCTCGGGGATATCATCACCGCAAACGTTTGCAAGAAGACGACCTGAGTCCTCAACTGTTGCCCACTCAAGCATACCGTTAATCGGAACGTGGTACATAATAGGCTCAAGGTTCTTAAGGATTGCAGGATAAAGAATACCTGACTGACGAAGTGATACCCAATACTTAAGACCTGACTCAGCGAAAACTGCCTCTGCCTTGATCTTGCTGATTGCGTAGTGGTCATAAACGCTTACCTTGAGAGGGTCACCTGTTCTACCCCAATGGATGGGAGCGTTTCTGTCACCTGTTTCAGCAACTGTGCCTATGTAAACAACCTTAACAGCATCAGGATCAGGCTGTGCCTTAATTGCGTTAACAATATTCTGTGCTGCAGTAACGTTTGTTTTCTGTGTTTTAACGGGATAGTAGTCGGCTGCGGGTGAAACCATACCACCAACGTGGAGAACGTAGTCTGCGCCTGTAACCATATCAAGCACGTCGTCGTAATTAGTAAGGTCGCCCCATACTAAACGAACTGCAGGGTCGTTCTCGTATTTTGCGAATTTTTCACGGTTCTTTGCGCTGTCTCTGTTAAGAACAACGATATTGAATTCATTTTTTCTTGCGTAAAGCTCAAGGAAGCCCTGGTAACCCATTGTACCTGATGAGCCTGTAAGCGCAACTGTTTTTTTCTGCATTTCAAAATCCCCCAATATAAGAATATTTTTGCAATTATTATTATAATTTTTTGTTAATAAAATGTCAATAGAAATTGAATCACAATTCACCCCAAACACCTCGCAAAATCAACAAAAATGAGGGCTCGCTTTTGACGAACCCTCCAAAACGTTATTTGATTGTTTTGTTTATTTTATCTGCAAGCAGTTCAAGCAATATACCGTTCTTTTTCAGCGCTGTGTCATACAGCAGGAAAACAAGGTTTGACATCGCAAGAAGGACAGGCACAGTCCACCTACCGAATTCGGAATACTCCTCCCCCGAAATGCCGAACACATACACGCTGATAACACCTATAAGCACGGCACAAATATTGAACAAAACAAGCTTCAGCGCCCACGAAAGCACCTTGGGTAAACGATCAAGGGCATCTCTTATAAGCGGATAATACCCGAAAAAAAGTATATAGGTGAGCGCACTTTCCTTATCGGTGATGAGCACAATCAGTAATATTGACGAGGCTGCATACACACCGAAGGCATATTTTTTGCCTGCAACAAGTGACGTGAGCAGCACAATTATGCCTGTTATTATGGGTAGAACGTACATTAGAACAGGCAGAATTGTCGTGGCTGCCATAAGCACCACGGTAAGTGCCGCTGCCATACCGCAAAGGGCAGTATATTTTGCTTTTTTCATCAGTTGATTACAACCTCGTGACCTGTGCGCGCAGACTCATAAACAGCATCAAGAATCTTCATAATCTCAACACCGTCCTCTGCGGGAGCGATACAGGTCGTGCCATTTTTAACGCAGTCAACAAAGTGATTGATTTCACGACAGAAAAGGCCGTCAAAGGCAAGGCTTGTGTCGTTATCAAAGCTTGTATTCACAAGGTAACCATTCTCCTCGCTGAATATTTCAACCTGCGGATCAAGCTTTGCGCCTGCCTTTGTGCCGAAGAACTGAATGTTACCCTCACCATGTTTGATGTTGAGCGAAAAGCTTGCTTCAACAGACAGAACAAGTCCGTTGTCAAAGCGGATAAGTGCTGTTGCAAGGTCCTCAACGTCACAGATATCGTTATCACCTGCAGAAACTGACGTGTAGCCCTTGCCTGTTTTTACAGTAGGACGGTTAAAGAGCTTCTGGAAGGTTGCACCGTAAACGGAAATGGGCTTGGGATTACCGCAAAGGTATCTTGAAAGGTCAATAACGTGAACGCCAAGGTCAATAAGGGGTCCACCGCCTGAGCGGGACTTATCACCAAACCAGCCACCGGGGTTGCCGTTGCGACGAAGGTATGTAGCCTTTGCATAGTAAATGTCACCGAACTTGCCTGAATCAATAAAATCGCGCATAACGTCGGCATCGTTACCATAGCGACGGACAAAGCCGATCTGAAGGTGCTTGCCGTTCTTTTTAGCGGTTGCAAGCATCTCCTCTGCCTCAGCAGTATTCATTGCCATGGGCTTTTCGCAGATAACATCCTTGCCTGCATTGAGAGCAGCAATGGTACACTCGGCATGTGCCGCATTCCACGTGCAAACGCTTACAATATCAATTTCGGGAAGTGTTTTTAACATTTCATCCTTATCAAGGAAGCAACGCTCTGCAGGAATTCCATATTTTTCTGACATAAGCCTGAGCTGCTTTTCGTTGATATCGCAGAAAGCATACAGCTCAACGTCGGGATTTTTAATATAGCCGTTGATATGCTCGTTGGATATACCGCCGACACCGATAACGGCTGCCTTTAATTTACTCATAAAATCTACCTCCGGAAAGGAATTCGTTCTATTCGCACATTACACAAAGCAATGGGAACGTTAACAAAATTTAGTATAGCATCTTGTTACAATTTTCGCAATAGAGTTATAGACAAACAGAGGATTTTGTTTTATAATGTGGTGCAGTAAATATTCTTGCATGAAAAGAGTTTTTGAAATGTCATATTTATACGAAATGCACGCTCACAACGTTGAGGTAAGCACCTGTGCTGTTGCCACAGCAAAGGAAATGATTGAATATTACGAAGGCAAGGGCTACACAGGCATTGTAAGCACAAACCACATGAACCACTCAACCTTTCACCGTGTGGGTCTTGACGATGCACCCTGGGACAAAAAGGTTGACCACTTTATGACAGGCTACAACCTTCTAAAGGAAGCCGCAGGCGACAAATATAACGTTATTTTCGCAATGGAAATATGCTTTTATAACGAGCCTAACGACTACCTTGTATATGGTGTGACTGAGGAATTTTTGCGAAGCCACGGTGACGTTATGGCAATGTCCTCAAAGAAATTTTCAAAGCTTGCCCGTGAAAATGGTATTTTGTTTTTACAGGCTCACCCCTTCCGTCGCGACCTGAGAGTGGCTGATTGGGAATATCTTGACGGCTACGAGGTATTCAACGGAAATCCCCGCCACAATTCCTGCAACGAAATTGCAGAAATCTGGGCAAAGTACCACAACAAAAGCATTGTTGTTTCGGGCTCCGATTTCCACGAAAAGGGCGACGAGGGAAGCGGCGGTATCTACTTTGAAAAGGAAATCAAAACCGTCACAGAGCTTGTTGAGGAATTGAAAAAAGGTAATTATACACTTAAAAAAGGAGTTTGACCGATTGGTCAAGCTCCTTTTTTGAATGCAGAATGAAAAATGCAAAATGCAGAATTAAAGGGTCTGCGACGCATTATATTGCTATCACAAAAACAAAGGGTAAGTCGTTAAACCCACCCTTTGAGAAAAATGATTAACCTAAACCCGAGTAAGACACATAACCGTCCCCTGTCTTATGAACCTTCAGTTTATTACCGTTGAATCTTACGATTCAAAACACTGCGTGTTGGCAACTCTCCACCGTCCGGCAGACTTGGTTTGTTCTTTTGGTTTATTGTTCGTTTGATGGTTGGTTTGTTTAATAAGTAATGAGAAGACGGTACCCCCTCTCTCAAACAGAGAGGTAGGACCGCCAACCACTTTATTATATCATTTTTTCTTTTTGCTTGCCAAAGCATTATAATGTTCGGAAGCGTAGCTTCCCCGATAATTTTGCATTTTGCATTCTGCATTTTGCATTTAAATGTATGTCAAGCAATTCGCCAAAAGCAACAACTCAGATGCCTTTTTCGTCATAGAGGAATACAGTCTCCAATGCTACCTTAACACCGAAATCAATTGCTTGTGCAGAGAGGTTATCTGCATCGTCAAGGCGGGTGTGGTAGTAGCGTGCAGGTGTGGGATCCATAGCAACAATAGATGATGCGGGGATTTTTGCCTGTGACATTGCAGCAGCATCGGTTGAGCCAAGGGCAATTGTACCGATGTGAACGTCATAGCCAACCTCTTTACAAGCGGCCTGAATAAGCTCTGCAACGCGGCGGTCATTCTTAACCATACCTGTCATATCTTTTTCGTAAATGTCAATGAAATCAAGCTCACGGATTGTATCAAAGCCAACGAAGATTGTTTCAACACCGTCCTGATGGAGCATATCTGCATTGTCCTTAACGAACGCCTTTGCACCGCGAAGACCTGCCTCCTCACCGCCTGCACAGAGAACTGCAACCTCTGTATTTTCAAAGCGGATGTCGTTATCGTGAAGGAACTTTGCTGCTGCGCAGGAAATGAAGCAGCCTGTAAGGTCATCGTTAGCACCCATAACAGGACGCTTATAGTCACAGAACTTAAGTGCCATAACAAGAACAGGGGCTGTAAGATACATAACAACTGCAATTATTCTGAGCGCAACGTTACCCTCTGCACCCCATACAACTGAGCCGAATGCGCCACCGAAGTGAATCATACCATAGATGTTTGCGCCAAGCCCAAGAAGGATGCTGATAACTGCAGTAACAATGATTGTTGCAACAAGGGGTCTGCCACCCTTGTATGTATAGGTCCACTCAAAGGCTGAGTCTGTATGACCTGAAAGGATAATGCGCTTTTTGGTTTCGCCCTTTGACTTGATTACACCATAAACGTTACCACTGGGCTTTTTGGGGAAGAAAACGTCAAGCACAGGCTTGTAGAAAATGAACTCTGCAACAACAAAGAAAAGCGCAAGAGCAGCCAACACAAGGCCAACAACGTTAAGACCGAGTGTAAAACAAAGAACGTTGAGTAAAAGGAGTGTTGCTCCGAGAGGAACCCACGCCATAAACGCCTTGTCGGAGCACTTGTACTCCTGACGGACAGCAGTATCGCACCACTGCTCAAGGTCCTTAAGCATATATTCCTGTGCATTCTTTTCAGCCTCGCTGCCTACGGGACGGGGGCCGAAATTCTTACACACGTTCTTTATACTTTTGATAGCATAGTTAGTGTATTCTCTGACTTTAATGTCATAGTTTGCAATACTTTCGTTTGCTTTCATAAACAATCCTCTTTCTGAAATTCAAGTTTTCAATGATTATACAACATTACAACGGATATATCAACATTTATAACAAAGGTTTGAGATATTTACCTGTATAAGATTTTTTGCACTTTGCAACCTGCTCGGGAGTGCCCACGGCAACAATTTCGCCACCTCCGCTACCACCCTCGGGGCCAAGGTCAATGATATGGTCTGCGGTTTTTATCACATCAAGGTTGTGTTCAATTACAACAACGGAATTTTCTGCATCCACAAGCTTGTTAATAACCTCAAGGAGCTTTTTTACGTCTGCGGTGTGCAGACCTGTTGTGGGCTCATCAAGAATATATATAGTTTTACCTGTTGATTTTTTGGAAAGCTCGGTTGCAAGCTTTACACGCTGTGCCTCACCACCTGAAAGGGTTGTTGCAGACTGACCAAGGGTAATGTAGCCGAGACCAACGTCATAAATAGTTTCAAGCTTTTTACGGATTTTCGGTATATTGCTGAAGAACTCCATTGCCTCTTCAACGGTCATATTAAGCACGTCGCTGATGCTTTTGCCCTTGTACTTAACGTCAAGGGTTTCGCGGTTATACCTTGCACCGCGACAAACCTCACAGGGCACGTAAACGTCTGAAAGGAAATTCATTTCAATTTTTATAATACCGTCACCCTCACAGGATTCACATCTGCCACCCTTTACGTTAAAGGAGAAGCGGCCAGCATCGTAGCCCTTTGCCTTTGCATCCTGTGTCTGTGCAAACAGGGTTCTTATATCGTTGAAAACACCTGTATAGGTTGCAGTATTTGAACGGGGTGTTCTGCCAATGGGTGACTGGTCAATATCAATAACCTTATCAAGATTTTCAACACCAAGAATTTCATCGTGCTTACCTGCAAACTTGCGGGCATTGTTAAGCTCTGCCGCAAGCTTTTTGTAGAGAATTTCATTGATAAGTGACGACTTACCTGACCCTGAAACGCCTGTTACCACAACAAGCTTACCCAAAGGTATTTCCACGTCAATGTTTTTGAGGTTGTTCTGTCGCGCACCCTTGATTACAAGTGACTTGCCGTTGCCCTCGCGTCGCTTTTCGGGCACAGGAATTTTCTTTGCGCCTGACAGATACTGACCTGTAAGTGACTTCTTGCATTTTTTAATTTCATCAACCGTGCCTGCGCAAACTATTTCACCACCGTGAACACCTGCACCAGGACCAACGTCAACAATAAAATCGGCTTCATTCATTGTGTCCTCGTCGTGCTCAACAACAATAAGGGTATTACCCAAATCGCGGAGATTTTTAAGCGACTGCAGTAATTTTTCGTTATCGCGCTGATGAAGTCCTATGCTTGGCTCATCAAGGATATAAAGCACACCCATAAGGGATGAGCCAATTTGTGTTGCAAGACGGATACGCTGACTTTCACCGCCCGAAAGTGTGCCGGATGAGCGCGAAAGTGTAAGGTAATCAAGGCCTACGTTACAAAGGAAGCGGAGCCTTGATTTGATTTCCTTTACAATCTGCTTACCGATAATCTGTTCCTTTTCGTTAAGAACGAGGTTTTCAATAAATTCAAGCTCGTCACCGATGGACATATCGGTGAATTCCTTTATATTTTTACCACCAACCGTTACAGCAAGTGGGCCCGGCTTAAGACGAGCGCCCTTACACTCGGGACAGGGTGAGGTGGTCATATACTGTTCAATTTCGCGGCGCGACCAATCGCTTGTGGTTTCACGATAGCGACGCTCAAGGTTGTTGATAACACCCTCAAACTCTGCCATATACGTGCCGCTGCCGTATTCATTTTGACGGACAATTTTTATGCGCTCACCGTTTGTGCCATAGAAGATAGCGTTCCTGCCCTCCTCGGGAATTTCATTAAAGGGCATATCAAGGCTGAAATTATATTTATCGGCAAGGGCGCTGTAATACATACCTGCAATGGTACCGCCATCAGTTTTACCCCAGCCGCAGCCCTTGATTGCACCATCGTTTATAGAAAGCTTGCGGTTGGGCACAAGCAAATCCTCGGAAACACGCATAAACACACTAAGACCCGAGCAAGTGGGACAGGCACCGAACGGGTTATTAAAGGAGAAAAGTCTTGGCTCAAGCTCATCCATACAGGAGCCGTGCTCGGGACAGGCAAAATTCTGCGAAAAAACAATTTCCTCGCCATCAATAACGTCAATGACAACTGTGCCGTCTGTAAGTGAAAAAGCTGTTTCAATTGAATCCGTAAGTCGGGAGCCTACTCCCTCCTTCATAATCAATCGGTCAACAATAATTTCAATGTTATGCTTTATGTTTTTCTTCAGGCTGATTTTTTCAGACAAATCATAAACTATACCGTCAACGCGAACTCGTGAAAAGCCCGACCTTGAGGCGTGCTCAAGCTCCTTCTGGAACTCACCCTTTTTGCCCTTGGCAATGGGCGCAAGCACCTGAAACCTTGTACCCTCGGGCAGCTCAAGAACCTTGTCCACAACCTGGTCAATGGACTGCATTTCAATTTCACGACCACACACAGGACAATGGGGCACACCAATTCGGGCATACAAAAGCCTTAAATAGTCATAAATCTCCGTAACGGTGCCCACGGTTGAGCGTGGGTTTTTTGAAGTAGTTTTCTGATCAATGGATATAGCGGGAGAAAGCCCGTCAATAACGTCAACGTCGGGCTTTTCCATAATACCAAGGAACTGTCGGGCGTAGGAGGAAAGGCTTTCCATATATCTGCGCTGACCCTCAGCATAAATTGTGTCAAAAGCAAGCGAGGATTTACCCGAGCCTGACAGACCTGTAAAAACAACAAGCTTGTCGCGGGGAATTTCAACGCTCACGTTTTTAAGATTGTGCTCACGCGCACCTCGTACAATGATGTTCTTTTCCATATAAAATTACTTTTCACCTTTTAATTTGTGTATCTTATCGCGCAGATATGCGGCGTGCTCAAACTCAAGAAGCTTTGCAGCTGCCCGCATCTCCTTGGACAGCTTTTCAATAAGCTCGTTTTTCTCCTTGGCGGAAAGACGCTTCTTTGCCATACGCTCCTGCACGTTGTCCTTAGAGCTGATTTCAAGAATGTCACGGACGTCCTTTCTGATGGTTTCGGGAACAATGCCGTGCTCCTCGTTATATTTCATCTGCTTTTCGCGACGACGATAGGTTTCGTTTATAGCGCGCTCCATTGAGCCTGTTACCTCGTCGGCATACATAATAACCTGACCGCCTGCATTTCGGGCGGCTCTGCCGATGGTCTGTATAAGCGAGGTTTCACTACGAAGGAAGCCCTCCTTATCCGCATCAAGAATGGCAACAAGGGAAACCTCGGGGATATCAAGACCCTCACGAAGAAGGTTGATGCCCACAAGCACGTCGTACTCGCCAAGTCGCAAATCACGGATAAGCTCCATTCGTTCAATTGTGTCAACATCAAAGTGCATATAGCGGACCTTTATGCCGAAATTGGTGAGGTATTCGGTTAAATCCTCTGCCATTTTACGAGTAAGGGTTGTAACAAGAACACGCTCCTTGCGCTCCACTCTCATATTGATTTCGGAAATAAGATCATCTATCTGACCCTCGGTTGGTCGCACACTTACCTCGGGGTCAAGAAGTCCCGTGGGACGAATAACCTGCTCGGCAATCTGTGCGCTCTTTGATTTTTCAAGGTCACCCGGTGTTGCGCTGACGAATATTTTCTGATGGGTTTTATCATAAAACTCGTCAAACTTGAGGGGTCTGTTATCAAAGGCAGAGGGTAACCTGAAGCCGAAATTCACAAGGCTTTCCTTACGCGAGCGGTCACCACCGAACATTCCCCTTACCTGAGGAAGTGTCACGTGGGATTCATCCACAAACAGAACAAAGTCATCGGGGAAATAATCAAGAAGTGTGTATGGTGCAGAGCCCGGCTCACGCCCCGACATTACGCGTGAATAGTTTTCAATGCCCTTACAGAAGCCTGTTTCACGGAGCATTTCCATATCGTAAAGGGTACGCTGTTGAATACGCTGTGCCTCAAGAAGCTTGCCCTCTGCGGTAAACTCCTCCACCCTGCTTTGCATTTCGTTATAGATGTTTTCAAGTGCCTTTTCCATTTTATCCTGCTCAACAACGTAGTGGGATGCAGGATAAATTGCCACGTGGGAGCGTGTGCACTTCACCTCGCCCGTAAGCGGATGAATTTCGGATATACGGTCAATTTCATCACCAAAGAACTCTATGCGATAGGCAGTTTCTGATGAATAAACAGGGAATATCTCAACAGTATCGCCCTTAACCCTGAACTTGTTACGGGTAAAGCTTACGTCGTTACGCTCATACTGAATTTCAACAAGCTTTTTAATGAGCTCGTCCCTGTCCTTCTGCATACCTGTACGAAGTGAAATAACCATACTGCGGTAATCAATCGGATCACCGAGTGTGTATATGCAAGAAACTGAAGCAACGATTATAACGTCACGGCGCTCCGAAAGTGCCGAGGTTGCAGAGTGACGGAGCTTGTCAATTTCATCATTGACAGCGCTGTCCTTTTCAATGTAGGTATCGGTTGAGGGAATGTAAGCCTCGGGCTGATAGTAATCGTAGTAACTAACAAAATATTCAACTGCATTTTCGGGGAAGAACTCTTTGAACTCTGCACAAAGCTGCGCTGCAAGGGTTTTGTTGTGAGCAAGAACAAGGGTGGGACGGTTAAGCTGTGCAATAACGTTTGCCATGGTAAAGGTTTTACCTGAGCCTGTTACACCCAGAAGCGTCTGCTCCTGATAGCCCTTGTTGACACCGTCAACAAGCTGTGCGATAGCCTCGGGCTGGTCGCCTGTCGGCTTGTAGCTTGAATGTAAAATAAACTTGTCGGGCATAGCTCCACCCCTTTCCTGTTTTCTGACATTATATTATACCACAGTACATTTAAAAATGTAAATATGACAGAAGGCAAAATATCGTTAAAACTAAGACGCCTACTGCTCAATTTGTCAATAAATGCACCTTTATTTTTACCATATTATACAAATATTATTTTTAGCTTAACTTCGGCTTGATATAAGTATTTTAATTATGATATATTTATTTCAAATATATTTATCAACGGAGTTGATTTTATGCGAACACCAAAAGAAAGAGTGCTGTACCACATGATGATACAGCTGCCCGAGTACATTGAAACAGAAAGCGTTTCAATGAACAAATGGACAACCTATGATGGTAATTACCTTGGCGAGGGCAAGTATGAATACTTCCCCGAAACTGCCGAAGAAAAGGTAATTGGCGACCATTGGTTTGCACGCTATGACTGTGCAAGAATTTTCAAAACAACAGTTACCCTCCCCGAAAGCTTCCGTGGCAAAAAGGTTTACCTTAACCTTGACTTCGGCGGCGAGGTTATGGTCCGTGTTGACGGCAAAATCGCAAACTCAGTTTCCTCACGTGAGCACAGCGGTTGGGTTGCACGTGAAACCGTTGTTATGAACGACAAGTTCCTCAAATATGGCGAGCCCATGGAAATTGAGCTTGAGGCCGTGCTTGACTCTGCAAGCTTCTGCGAGGACGGTATGAAGGGCATTAAGGAGCGCGAATACAAAATGAAATTCGCAAGCCTTGCAGCCATTGATGAAATTTGCGAAAAGTTCTACCTTAACTGCGCCCTTACATGGGATGCACTCCCCCACATTAAAGATGCTTACATCCGTGAGGCGGTTTACAAGGTATTTGACGATTCACTCCACATGGTTGACTTTGATTTTGACGACGCAGAGGTTCGTCAGTCAATCTATAAGGCTTGTGAATATTTTGATGCTGAATTAAGCAAAATCCCCCACACACCTCAGTTTGAAATTATTATGGACGGTCACAGCCACCTTGACATTGCATGGCTGTGGCGCGTACAGGAAACAGAGCGCAAGACCTCACGCACATTTGCAAACAACCTTGCACTTATGGACCACTATCCCGAGTTCAAGTTCACGCAGAGTCAGGCTATTGTTTACCATTGGATTAAAAACAACAATCCCGAGCTCTATGAAAGAATTAAGGAAAAGGTTAAAAACGGACAATGGTACATTGTTGGTAACACATGGGTTGAGTGCGACACCAACGTTGCTTCAGGCGAAAGCATGATTCGTCAGCTCCTTTATGGCAAGGATTTCTTTGAAAAGGAATTCGGTGTTTCATCTGACACGTACTGGCTGCCCGACTGTTTCGGCTTTTCACATGCATTACCGCAGATTATCAAAAAGAGCGGTATGAAATACTTTATCACGTCAAAGCTCCGCAATCAGGACACAAACCGTTTCCCACATACACTTTTCAAGTGGAAGGGTCACGACGGCTCCGAGATTCTCGCATTTAATCAGCGCACACATTATCAGGGTGATTACGACCCCGCTTACATTGTTGAATCTGCCGATGCAACTGACATTAAGGGTGCGATGAAAACCTCGTTCGGTATGTTCGGCTATGGTGACGGTGGCGGCGGAAGCACCTACCGTATGCTTGAAAATGCAAAACGACTTCAGAACTTCCCCGGTCTGCCAAAGGCAAGAATGGGTCACCCCAACGAATTCTTTGCCGAGGCGGAGAAAATACGTGACGAGCTCCCTGTTTACAACGACGAGCTTTACTACGAAAACCACCGCGGCACATATACAAGCCAGGGCTTTATTAAAAGGGGCAACCGCAAAAACGAATTCAGACTCAGCCGTATTGAAATGGCGGGTATATTCGGAAAGGGCTATGACAAGGAGCGACTTCACCAGCTTTGGCTTATGCTCCTTAAAAATCAGTTCCACGACATTCTACCCGGCACCTCTATCCACGAGGCTATGGAGGATTGCCGCCCCGACTTTGCACACCTTGAAAAGGAAGGCAACGCTATGCTCACAGCAGGTCTTGAGGGCATTGCATCAAGAGTGGACATTAAGTCTGACGGTGTAATTGTATGGAACCTGCTTTCACATAAGGTAACAGGCCCCGTAAGAATCCGCGGCGCAAAGGCAGTTGGCGAAAACTGCCGCACCTTCACAAACAACGGCGTGGATTTTACCGAGTTTATTGCAACTGACGTTCCCGCAATGGGCTACAAGTTCTACCCCTATGCCGAGGCAAAGGCTTGCGATGCACTTAAAATCGGCAACGGCATTATTGAAAACGAAATTCTTAAGGTTACATACGACGAAAACGGTATTCTCACATCAGTATTTGACAAGGAGAACAACCGCGAAGCGCTTAACGGCAAGGGCAACGAAATTTCTGTATTCATTGACAAGTGCGTTCACGAAACAGCTTGGAACCTTGAGCAGAACTACGAAAAGAAAAAATGGACACTCACAAAGGCCGAAAGCGTTGAGGTAGCAGAGTGCAACTCTGTAAGAGCGGTGCTTAAGGTTGTAAGAAAGTTTAACAAATCAACCATTACACAGAACATCATCCTTTATGCAGGCAGCCGTCAGGTTATGTTTGAAACATTTGTTGACTGGCAGGAACGCGACAAGGTTATGAAGGCTGCATTTGACGTTAACGTGCTTAACACAGAGGCAACCTTTGAGGCGGCACACGGTGCCATCAAGCGCCCCACACACCGCAACTCTCCCTTTGATGCTGCACGCTTTGAGCAGTGCGCTCACAAGTGGGCAGACCTTTCCGAGGGTGACTATGGTGTTAGTATTCTCAACGACTGCAAGTATGGCTACGACATCCTTGACAGCAGAATGAGAATCACACTCCTCAGAGCTCCGACCCGTCCCGATCCCAAGGGTGACATTGGTGAGCATAAGTTCACATACAGCTTCTACCCCCATGCAGGAACATGGCAGACAGGCGGCACCGTACAGGAGGCTTTCCAGCTGAACCTTCCCCTTTGTGCAACTGCAGTTAAAAAGAGCGAGGGTGAATTACCTGAGGAATACAGCTTTATAAGCTGCGATAACGACGACATTATCATTGATGCTGTTAAGCAGGCACAGGACGGCAACGGAACAATTATCCGTGTATATCAGAGCCGCCGTGTACGTGGTGAAAGAACACTCACAATCAACCTGCCCTTCACAAAGGTTTACGAATGCAACCTCATGGAGGAAGAAAACAAGGAATATCCCTTTAACGGCAACAAGATTACATTTAACGTAACACCCTTTGAGGTTAAAACCTTCAGATTGGAGTAAGCTATGAGTAACAAGGTTACAAATCCTTATGCACCCGGTACGGGTAACAGTATTTTATTCAGAATTCCCGCGCTTTACACCCTTAAAAGCGGCAGAATCCTTGCCTGCTCCGACATACGCTACGGCAACGGAACAGACGACCCTGCCAACGTTGACGTTGCAGTCCGTTACTCCGACGACAACGGCAAAAGCTGGTCCGACGTACAATTTGTGAACCATTTTGAGGATATGGTTGACTGCGACCACAACGTTGCTATTCCTACAAGTGCATCGTTTGTTGACTCCGCCATTGTGGAGTGCGAGGACAACGAAATTTATCACATGTGCGATGCCTGTCCTGCATATATGGGTCTGTGGAGTGCAGGTACCTACGGCAAGGGCAACGGCTACATTGACGGCAAGCTTGTCCTCAGTGACCTTGACGACCCACTTAAGGCGGCAAGCACAAAGCTTGACAAGGCACATTATCCATACTACATTGATGATTTCAATGACGAGGGCTATGCACCCGTGCTCAGGTTCAGCGACAACACAAGCTACGACGGATATTACGTTGACAAGGCATATAACATTTACAAAAAGAACGACTCTGCCTATGAGCCTGTGCTTATCAAGCAGATGGAAAAGGACGGCACCTTAAGTGACCGGGACATTATTGCAAACACCTTTTATGCCTATGCACCTATCAAGCTGTACCCCACGTATTACCTGTGGATGAAAAAGAGCCTTGACGGTGGTGAAACCTGGGGTGACGGAGAAATACTGAATCTTCAGATTGGCTCACGCGGCTTTACAGGCTTTGCTCCCGGCAGAGGTATTGTTGTTGAGAAGGACGGCAAAAAGCGAGTTCTTTTTGCCGTGTACGACAACAACGACCTTAAGGAATACACAAGCGTAATCTACACAGATGACGGTGGCAAAACCTGGCACCGTTCGCAGAAGGCAAACAAGGTTGGCTCAACAGGCAAAAGCTCCGAAACACAGTTTGTTATGCTCAATAACAACGTTCTGAGAATGTACTCACGAAACACAATCGGCTACATCAGCTATTGCGATTCAACCGATTTTGGTGAAACCTGGAGTGCTTACACAGCAGATAAGGATTTGAAATATTGCTCAAACTGTCAGTTCAGTATTATAAACTACTCAAAGAAAATTGATGGTAAGGATGCAATAATCATATCCTACCCCACCGAGAAAATCCGCAAATGCGGTGCTATCAAAATCGGTCTTTTCGGTGAGGATAACGTTGTGCATTGGAAATACCGCAAAAACGTTACAACCGACCTTAAGCCCTTTACATTTGTTTACTCCTGCCTTACAGAAACTGCAGAGGGCAGAATAATTGACCTTTACGAAAGCTACAAGGCAGAGCTTTCAACAGTTGATTATGATATTGAAGAGCTGATGGTTAAAGAGAAAAACCACCTGTCATTCTTCAAAAGATTACATTCAAAATACCGTAACGTTACGGAGAAATAAGTTAAAACCGTCACCATTTGGTGGCGGTTTTAACAATTTTAAATGATAAATTTTAAATTTAAAATTAAATTCTGCTTCCGCCTTTTCTTACCAATATCATATCCGAGCCGATTACCACGATATCCTTCCAGCAGACGGTGAACTCCTCACCCCTGCCCAGAAAACCGCACACGCCCTTGCCGCAGAAAACTGTTATGCTTACAAGACAGCCTGTGCAGGTATCAATTTCAACGTCGGTCACACAACCAAGACGGCAACCGTTATCAACGTTCACAACCTCTTTTGCACGTAAATCGGTTACGGTACACCTCAAAAAAGAACACCCCTCAAAGTATCAGACCCATCAGCAGAAGGGTCTGTATTTTATTGTAAATATCATCAAGCTCACTTAAGGGCAACGGATTTTCCCCCTTGCCAACCTCAATGGTAAAGGCAGGCTTTTTAAACTCCTCAATAAACCAATCCTTAAGCCCTCCGCTGCTATAAAGTCCTTCGTTTTTCACAAGGGAGTAGCCGCTGACTGCGCTTAAAATATTGGCTATGGTATATGCCCTTTCGGGGGTGTTACTACCATATTCATAAAAAATTTCTTCACCCTGAGAGTGAAAGCTGAAAACCATATCCACAGGAATGCCTCGCAGCAATCGGGTAATCGCCTTTGTTTCCTGCTCACTTTCGGGGAAGAAGCCACCAAACCGTGTGGCGCAAGGCTCATTTATACCGCTTGCGCGCTCAAAATCGCGGAGCTTATACCACTCCGCATTGAAATTATGGTTTATGTCCACGCCCCTTGCATTGGCATTCCACCTTGTGAAATCCCCCTTGCAGGCTTCAAAATTCTCCTTTTTAAACCGTCCGCAGGCAGATGCTCCCCTGATGGCGATTTCAATGCCGTCGGGGTTCAGCTCGGGCACCACAATGAGGCGCACGCTTTTAAGAATATCCGAAATGCTGTAGCCTGCTATGGTACCGTTATATGCCTTGCTCAGAAGCTCCTCGCAGAAGCGCAGCAGAAGAAGTGACGTTATCCACTCCGAGCCGTGTGTGCCGCCTATGTAAACAACGTTGCGCTCACCCTCACCAAGAACAAGTGAATAGATTTTTCGGCTCAAGTGAGTTTTACCGCAGGTGGTTACGTGAAGTGATGGATATTGCTCCTTTAATTGATTTATGCAGCCCTCGTACACATCATAGCTCAACGTCTGCTTTTTGATAATATTCTCCATAAACAATCCTCGCTTTTAAGTTTTAAAATTTGATACTAAAATATATGCGAGTGGCTACGGAATATTTACAAAACCTTGTTTTTATGGTTTAATATACTATATAATACTATATATATTTATTACTGAATTTCCCCCATAGGTGATTGTTATGATTATTCTGTGTTTTTTAATATTCGCGCTGTTTTCGGCAGGGGCCTTTGTGGTCTATAAAAAGGCGCACAAATCCCAGAACCTTCTGTTCAACTGTCTTGGTGCACTTATTGCCTGTGCAATCCTTGTTACAGGTGCGGAGCTATCTGTTTTTAACGTGAATTACTACAGCACCAAGAACTATACGCCCGAAAACATCACAGGCAAGGCTATTGAATGTCCGCAGGCTGACGGCACACTTATGTTCCCCACCGGCGAAGCAATTGATCTCCTTGAAATTAACAAGGAAACTAAAAACGTACAATTCACCCTCGGTGACGATGCGCCGCTTTCAACCAAGGTTACAATACACATTACAGACGACGCAAACAAATATCTGCTGAAAACACCGCAGAGAACAATATATTCAAAAATCAAAAGCAGTCAGAGTATAAATCTGCACACCGCAGGCATATCCGAAACCCTTTCAATACAATTTGACGGCAAGGAAACCTACATTCCTGTTAAGGATATTTCCATAAACGTGCCACGTGATTTTGATTTTTCCTTTACCCGTGTGGCTGTGCTCATAGGGTTGATTATGCTACTGTACATTTTCAGACCATCATCCCCCATTTATGGCTACACCCTTGACAAGGCCAAGGATATCCTGCCTGCATTGACAGTCGGCTTTGTGGCTCTGCAGGTGCTTGTAATCATCACCACAAGCACAATGAACCCGGCATTTTGGGGCATTTCCTATTCTGACGGCGAATACGTGGTGCACTCCCTGTCAACAGCGCACCACAACCAATACGACGAGCTTGCACAGGCTATTCTGCAGGGCAAAACCTACATTGACAACAACGACGTGCCACAGTCACTTAAGGAAATGGAAAACCCCTATGACCGTGTAGCCCGCTACTATAACGAGCACGCAACAGGCGACAAATACGGTTGGGACGTAGCATTTTTCAACGGTCACTACTACGTTTACTTCGGCATTGTGCCACTACTGCTTATGTACCTGCCCTGCAGGCTGCTGTTTGAGGCACCATTCCCATCGGCATTGGGGATTGTGATATTTGCAATTCTGTTCAGCATAGCCGTTTTCAAGCTGCTTGGTCTTATCTGTGAAAAGTATTTCAAAAAGACCTCGGTGGGAACGTACCTGCTGCTGTCAATGGCATTCATTAACTGCTGTGGCGCTATGTTCCTTGTAAAGCGACCCGATTTTTACTCCGTTCCCATAATCACAGGAATGACATTTATTGTTACAGGGCTTTACCTATGGCTTAAGGGCAGAGATTGCACACGAGGACAGAATTTATATTTTCTGCTTGGTTCCTTGTGCTGTGCCCTTGCGGTTGGCTGCAGACCTCAGTTTGTTTTGCTCTCCGCACTTGTAATTCCCGTATTCATCGGTTACTTTTTCAAAAATATGCACATAAAGGAAAAAAGCGGTATTTTTAATTTAGTGGCCTTGGGCATTCCCTACGTGGTGGTTGCATCGGGCATTATGTACTACAACTACATCCGCTTTGGCTCCCCCTTTGACTTTGGCTCTGCCTACAACCTGACAACCAACGACGTTACACGCCGCGGCTTTGTCATGGGCAGAACAGGGCTTGGACTTTTCACCTATCTGCTCCAGCCGCCACAAATCACAGGCGTGTTCCCCTTCCTGAAGGCGGTAAGCGTGGACACAAACTACGTTGGCAGAACAGTTATGGAAAAGTGCTTTGGCGGTATGATAACCTCACTTCCCCTGCTGTGGTTCAGCTTTGCGCTGCCAAAGGTCAAGGACGTGTTAAGGGAGAAAAAGCTTTTACTGTTCTCCTGCATGCTTTTTGCACTTAGCATTGTAATGGTAATTGCCGACACACAGGCAGGCGGACTGCTGCAAAGATACTATTCGGATTTCGGCTTCACACTCTTCCTTGGAGCGGTGCTTGTAATACTCGCCCTTTGCGAAAAGGTAAAATCCAAGGACGGCAGAAAAAATCTTAACACTCTGATTTATTTCTTCACAATTCTAAGTGTTATTTACACTATATTACTTGTTTTTTCTGTGTCAGATGCTACAATAGACGTAGTGAATCCAACGTTATTCGGCAAGATTTCACATCTTGTGCAATTCTGGTTATAAGATTCTCAAATACGCAAAGGATTGATTCTCATGTTAAAATTCAAACGCTCATACCTGAGCAAAACATTTGCGCTTATGCTTGCAATAGTGCTCCTTACAGGCTCGTTTGCTGCCTGTGGTAAAGAGGCGCCCGAGCCTGTGGAAAGCACCACAATCACAACCACAGCACCCACCACACAGTCACCCTATGACAAGGGCGAGTACAATCCCCTTACAGGTGAGCTGAACTACGACACAGCACTCCTCAAAAACAGAAGTGTGCTTGTTTCTGTTGAAAACTCACCACAGGCAAGACCCCAATGGGGTATCGCATCTGCCGATATTGTGTGGGAGATGGTTGTTGAGGGCGGCATTACAAGAATGCTCCTTATGTATGCAGACGCTTCACGCTTACCCGACAAGGTTGGCCCCACAAGAAGTGCTCGTCACTACTTTGTTGAGCTTGCGGAGGGCTTTGACTCAATATTCATTCACTACGGTGGAAGCCCACAGGCATACAGCGCCATTAAAAAGCAGGGAACAAACGACATTGACGGTATGAATTACGGCAACCGCATTTTCCCCCGTGATACTTCACGAAACGTATCATCCGAGCACAGAGCATACACCACCAAGGATAAAATTGCCGAAGCACTTGCCGAAAAGAATTTCCGCACAGAGATTGAAGAAGGCAAGCAGAACCCCTTCAAGTTCAGCCCCAAGCTTTATGCACTCCCCGACGGTGCTTGTACAGAGCTGACCGTGCCCTTCTCCAACAGCTACACCTATCAGCTGTCCTACGATGCAGAAAAGAAGGTTTACCTCAGCTCGCTTGGCGGCAAGCCCTTTATGGATGACAACGGCACACAGCAGAGCTTTACAAACGTTATTGTTTGCTACGTTGACGTCAGCGCAATCGCAGGCGACAGCAAGGGCAGAGTTTCCTTTGACCTTTCCGAGGGCAACGGTGTACTGGTAAGCAACGGCACGTATCAGAACATCACCTGGGAAAAGGGTGACTACACCGATATGATGAAGTTCTATGTTGACAATGGCGAAAGCACCGAAAGCACAACTGCTGACACCACCACAGAAAGCACCACTAAAGAAGAAATTAAGCTTAACGTGGGCAGAACGTATATTGCACTTGTCCCCTCCTCAAACCAGAGTAAGGCGGTTATAAAATAAATTTCAAAAAATTTTGTCAGTTTTTGCATTTTGGGTCATATATATACGAGGCATATCCATAAACGGCAATTTCACAGCAAAATATTCATTGGTATTGCTTCGGAAATCTAACCCAAAAGGAGTTGTATTTATGAAAAAAACACTTATAACTTTTATAGCAGCTGTAATGTTTATTCTACCCTTCACAAGCGTAGCACTCAACACAACAGCCTCTGCTGCAACTGCAGACAACTTTATTTTCACCTTAAATGAGGATAACAGCTCATACAGTGTAGCTGCAAAAGACACCAACATCAGTGGTGCTATTGCAATACCTGCAACATATTCAGGCAAGCCTGTAACAAAAATTGCAGATTCAGGCTTTGCTTACTGTAAGCAGATTACTTCGGTTACTAT
>JAGBTL010000219.1 GCA_017631355.1 Clostridia bacterium | reverse complement strand
GGGTGCAACAACAAGACCCTCACCCTTCCCCCTGCTTTCATCTGAAAATCTGCCGTGCTCAACGCCTGTAAGCTCTGTTGCAAGGCAAAGGGCATCCACAACCGTGGGCACCCCTATGGCAATAACAGGTATGCCAAGGTATCCTTCATCTATTCTCACACGGGTGTTACCGATACCCGACCCCGGTGCAATACCTGTATCGGACATCTGCACGGTATTGCCCAGCCTTGAAACGCTTCCTGCCGCAAGAGCATCAACAGTTATGACACAACAGGGCTTTACAGCCTCGCAAATGCTCCTGATATATTCGCCTGTTTCAATACCTGTCTGTCCAAGCACACCTGAGGACACGGCGGCAACCGACCTGAGGGGAGCTTCAAAGCCTGCCTGCTTGTGAAGCTCCTCACCGATATGCCGTGTGGCAAAAATTTTGGATGCGGTCTGCGGTCCCAAGGAGTCGGAGGTCATATCACCATTGCCGATGCCTGCAACAAGAACTGTTCCATCATCCTTTGGCAACAGCGCCTTAAGGCTTTTGACAAGTGCAGAAAGTCTGCCGTCGCTTACTGCGGCAGCATCTGAAAAGGCATTGGTTTCAATTGTTATAAACTTGCCCACAGCCTTGCCAAGACGCTTTGCAGCCTCCTCGGTTGTTATTTCTATAAGGGTTGTTTTGCACTCCTCGTTTTCATATTCGGTAACCTCAACCCCATCAACGTGAGTGTTAAGCATCTCCCTGCGTTCAAGTGCTAAATCAGTTCTGAAATCCATAAAAAAATCACCTCACCAATAGTATTGGTAAGGTGAGAAAAATGTATGCAGCACTATAATTTAAATAATATATTGCAAAGCATTATATTATATGGTAAAATGACTTGAATTTTTATAAAGGAAGTTTTTATAATGAAGCTTGGTATTGTTGGCTTGCCGAACGTTGGCAAGAGCACACTTTTTAACGCACTTACAAATGCAGGTGCACAGGCGGCAAACTACGCATTCTGCACAATTGAGCCCAATATTGGTGTTGTTGCTGTTCCCGACAGCAGACTTGATGCACTTTGCGAAATGTACAACCCCGCAAAGGTTACACCTGCTACAATTGAATTTGTTGATATTGCAGGTCTTGTTAAGGGCGCATCACAGGGCGAGGGTCTTGGTAACAAGTTCCTTTCACACATTCGTGAGGTTGATGCAATCATCCACGTTGTCCGCTGCTTTGATAACGACGACATTATGCACGTTGACGGTGACGTTAACCCCCAGCGTGATATTGAAACAATCAACCTTGAGCTTATCCTTTCTGATGCTGAAATCCTCGGCAGAAGGATTGACAGAACAACAAAGGCAATGAAGGGTGACAAAACTCTTGCAGGCGAGCTCAGCGTGCTTGAAAAGGTGCGTGAGGCACTTGACAATGGTCTTTGCGCACGTACAGTTGAACTTACAGACGATGAAAAGGCAATTATTGATACAGTTGACCTGCTCACATCAAAGCCTGTTATTTACGCTTGTAACATGAGTGAAGAGGATTTCGCAGCAGAAATCACCACAAACGCACGCTACAACGCTGTTAAGGCTATTGCAGTTGAGGAAGGCAGTCAGGTGCTCCCCATCTGTGCAGAGCTTGAGGCACAGATTGCAGAGCTTGACAAGGAAGAAAAGGAAATGTTCCTTGCAGAGCTTGGCATTAAAACAGGCGGTCTTGACCTCCTTATTGAGCGCAGCTACGATTTGCTTGGACTTATGAGCTACCTTACAGCAGGTCAGCCCGAGGTAAGAGCTTGGACAATCAAAAAGGGCACAAAGGCTCCACAGGCTGCAGGCAAAATCCACTCCGACTTTGAGCGCGGATTTATCAGAGCAGAGGTTGTTTCATTTGACGTGCTTATGGAGTGTGGCTCCATGGCAGTTGCGAAAGAAAAAGGTCTTGTACGCTCCGAGGGTAAGGAATACGTTATGCAGGACGGCGACATCGTTCTGTTCAGATTTAACGTGTAAGACACAATTCAACAAACAGATAATTAAAGGCTCCACCTCTCCGTTGCGAGAGATAGAGCCTTTGTTTTTATATATTAGGTTTATTATACCTCTTCTGCGATATCAAAGACAAGGCGCTCGGTTTTTTCCCAGCCGAGGCAGGGGTCGGTGATTGATTTGCCGTAGATTCCGTCGCCAATTTTCTGTGCACCGTCCTCAATATAGCTTTCAATCATAATACCCTTAACAAGCTTTTTGATGTCATTGTTATGATTACGGCTGTACATAATATCCTTACAGATACGAATCTGCTCAAGGTATTTTTTGCCTGAGTTTGCATGGTTAGCATCCACAATGCAGGCAGGGTTAACAAGCCCTGACTTTGCATAGGCTTCACTGAGATTCACAAGGTCCTCGTAGTGGTAGTTTGATATGCTGTGACCATCTCTGTCAACAAAGCCGCGCATAATTGCGTGAGCATAGGGGTTACCCTCGCTCTCTACCTCCCAGCCACGGTAAATGAAGGTGTGCTTACTCTGTGCCGCTGTAATAGCATTCATCATTATAGACAAATCACCGCTTGTTGGGTTCTTCATACCAACGGGGATATCAATACCACTTGATGTAAGACGGTGCTGCTGATTTTCAACAGAGCGTGCACCAACTGCAACGTAGGAAAGCAAATCGGAAAGGTAACGGTAGTTATCGGGGTAAAGCATTTCATCGGCACAGGAGAAGCCATACTCCTTAAGTGCACACATGTGCAAATCGCGGATTGCAACAATGCCATGAAGCATATCGGGCTTTTCGTTAGGGTCGGGCTGATGAAGCATACCCTTGTAGCCTGCGCCTGTTGTACGTGGCTTGTTTGTATATATGCGAGGAACGATAACAATTTTATCCTTAACCCTTTCGCGAAGCTCTGCAAGGCGTGAAATATAGTCAAGAACAGACTCCTTGGAGTCTGCTGAGCAAGGTCCTATTACAAGCAAAAGCTTGTCTGATTCACCTGTAAAAACGGCTTTAATCTCTGCATCATTTTTTACCTTTTGTTGCGCCATTTCTATGGTAAGGGGTAACCGCTCCTTAATCTCCATGGGAATGGGCAACTTCCTTTTGAAGTTCATACCCATTTTAAATATCTCCTTTTACGTCAGATAATTTTATATTCTACTCCCAGCTTTTTTATATCCTCAAAAAAATCGGGGTAGCTTTTGTTTATACATTTGGCACCCTCAAGAATGCCACCTGTCACGCTACACAGTATCGCAAGGCTCATAGCAATGCGGTGGTCGTTGTGACAGTAAATATTTTCGGCAGGTGCTTTTATTTCGCACTTGGGAATGATTATATAATCGTCACCGATTTCTATATTCACACCAAGCTTGCGAAGCTCCTGCGCCATAGCCTGTCCCC
>JAGBTL010000218.1 GCA_017631355.1 Clostridia bacterium | reverse complement strand
TTTTCAAGGTTCGTTCGCTCTCTCGTTCGGGCTCCCCTCACGCGAGTGCCTTAAGATAATATCACAATCATCTCGCTTTGTCAACATCTTTTTTTAACTTTTTTACACCTTTTTTACACCCTCCCGGGTCGTTCGGTGTGTGTCAGTTTTTTGAGGTTTTCGGGCTATTCCCGAGGGCCTCTAACGACGCCAACGAGATGGAATTATACTACAAGGATTTGGAAAAGTCAATACCTTTTTTTAACTTTTTTCAACTTTTTTTGCAGAGGTTTTTTCTTCCCAAAAGCTGTACTGCTCCGAGTAGTCAAAGCCATATACTGAGGCCTCGCTATAAAGCTCCGCCATAGGCACTAAAACAAAGTCGCGCTCCCCTATTCTGGGGTGAGGAACTGTAAGCTCCTTACTATCAACAACGATATTCTCACAAAGCAGAACGTCAAGGTCAATAATACGCGGACCGTTTTTAAACTGTCGCACTCTGCCCATTGCAGCTTCAATACCGAGACACACTCCGAGGAGTGCATTGGGTGTGAGTTCAGTTTCAACCTCGCAGACCACGTTATAGAAATTGTCCTGCTCCGTATAGCCCCAAGGAGCTGTATCGTAAACAGAGGAACACCTTATTACATTTATATTGGGAACAAGTGACAGGCTTGCAAGAGCATCATCTATATTCTTGAGCTTGTCACCTATATTGGTGCCGATTCCGAGAAGTGCTTTCATTTTAATTTCTCCATATCCTCACGGGTGATTGTTTCCTCAACCGCAACATAATCAAAATCCGCCTTAATTGGTGCTTCAGGCTTCATGAGCAAAACTGTGACCTGCTGAAGCTTAGGATAGGTGTTCATTATTTCAACGCCCACCTTATTTGCAGCGACCTCAATAAGGTCGTAGCTGCGCTCGGTGAAAACAGCGCGAGCTGTTTTTATGATTCTGGCATAGCTTACTGTATCGTCAACATTATCAGTTGCCTTGGCAAGGTCGGCATCAAGGCAAGCGGTAATGTCAAGCACAAAGTTCTGACCATCCACCTTTTCCTCCGGATTAACTCCGTGATATGCAAAAAGGCGGAGACCCTTTACAATTATCTTTTCCATTATATATCTCCTTTAGCTATAACGTCATTAGTGAGTGCTACGTTATGAACACGGACAACCTGTGCACCGTCACTTACAGCAATAGCGGTAGCAACTGCACTGGGGAAATCCCTTTCCTTGGGGTTTTCAATACCTGTTAAATGACCGATTACCCTTTTGCGGGAAGCACCAATCAGAAGCGGTGAATATTCGGACAGCTTGTCGCACTCTGAAAGCAGAGCAAGGTCATCCTCACGTGTTTTGCCGAAACCGATGCCGCAATCATAGCACAGCTGTGCTTCGTTTATTCCGTAAGCGATTGCCTTTCTGCGCATATCGTTAAAGAAGGATAGCACCGCACCTGTAACGTTGCCGTTATAATCAACCGATGCACGTGAATCGGCACCGCCTGTGTGCATAAAAATCCAACCCGAACCGTAGCGTTTTACCACAGCCGCCATTTCATCCTTAAAGCATCCGCTTTCATCATTTACGATTACTGCTCCTACGCTGAGTGCATATTCTGCCACAGCAGGACGGAAGGTATCAACGCTTACAGGCACTGTTGACGCCTTTACCACACAAGGCAAAAAGCGCTTAAGACGCTCCAGCTCCTCCATTTCATCAACAATTTTATTGTTGGGAGCAGTTGAACAAGCACCGACATCTATGATATCGGCGCCATCAATACAAAGCTTATTTACTTTTTCTGCTATACTGTCAACGGAAAAGGCTTCGCCACCGTCCGAAAAGGAGTCGGGTGTTACGTTGAGAATACCCATAACGAGGGCACTCCCCTTTTCCGCAACCATATCCTTAAAAGAAAGCATTATAACTTACCACCTGAAAGAAGTGACATTACCTCGGCACGTGTACGGGCATCGCTACGAGCAAGTCCGCGGAGGGCAGAGGTCTGTGTCATGGCACCTGCAGCCTTTGCACCACGCATGGTCATGCAAAGGTGCTCTGCCTGAATTACAATAGCAACCGCCTTTGCCTCAAGCTCCTCGGAAAGAAAATCGGCAATCTGTGTGGTAAGACGCTCCTGCACCTGAGGACGACGCGCAAAGGTGTTTACAATTCTTGCAAGCTTGGAAAGACCGATAATTTTACCATCTGACGGAATGTATGCAATGTGAGCCTTGCCAACGAAGGGCAGAAGATGATGCTCACACATTGAGTACAGGGGAATATCCCTTACAATAACAAGCTCGTCGTTGCCTGTTTCGTTGAACAGCTTAAGGTGGATTCGGGGATCCTCGGAAAGACCTGAGAAAACCTCTTCATACATTCTGGCAACACGCTTGGGTGTTTCAACAAGACCCTCTCTGTCGGGATCCTCGCCGATTGCCTCAAGAATATCGCGCACGGCTTTTTCTATTTTCAATTTATCCATAAGACACCTCTGTTATAAATAAAAACAAATTGTTCGCATCTGATCATCAGCACTATAATACACCTTTGCGGTACCTGTTGCATCCACAACGCCTGCCTCGGCGTAGACAGAATATATTACACCTGTGTTAAAAAGTGTATTCTTTGCCTGCTCCATAATTGCGGCATCGGCAAAGCGGATTTCAAAGCTGCTTTGCCCTGACTGAACTGCATAGTGCACAGCGGTAGAAATTTTACTTTCAAAAAGCGCACCTGAGCCCACGTTAAGATAGGCGGCCTCGTGAATGAAATAATTATACTCAGTAGCAGTACAATGTGGAAGCTGCTGCTCAATGTTGCGGTGCTTAACCGAAATGTCGGCAGTAGTAACGTTAAAGTAGGTGTGTCTGAGCACAGAGCCCTCGGTACGAGGGTCATCCCAGGTAAGGTCAACGAAATAGCCATTGCCACCAAGGATAACATAGTTCCACATATGACCCACGAAGTTTACGCCATCATCAGCAGATTCGCCTGTAACAAGGCGGTTATCAACACCAAGCTGATTCATAATGTACTGAAATGAGCGTGAGTAGCCCTCGCAGGATGCTCTGCCAAGAACAAGGCATCCATAGACTGTGTTGACGGCAGGGTCGTTTGTCGGTTCCTCGTAAGCGCAATGATTTATAATGTAATCGTGCACAAACTTTTCCTGTTCATAAAGGGATTTATATGACTTTGCATTTGCAACGATGGATGATACCACGCCCTGCACCTCGGTAAGTCGCTTTGCATATTCATCATAGGAAATGTCATAGTCGGGTCTGAAATAAGTTTTATAGCCGCGGGTGTAAACGCTGCAATTAAGTGAAAGACCGAACAAATCAGGATTATCGTGGGAGATAGCTTGAAAAATGCGGCTAAGGTCATCACCGGGAAGCATTGTGGGAATTTCTATGCTTTCAGGCTGTGAATAAATTTCCTTAAGAATTACGGAATAAATAAGCTTTTCGTTATCATTAAGCTCCTCATAGTTATGCCTGTAATAGCCCGTGCCATCACCTGATGCAGGTACAAGGGGACCAAAATCGGCAGGCTTAAGAAAAATTGTATAAATTCCAAAAACAATACCCGCCATTATTGCAACGGAAAGCAACAGCCCCAATATGCTGAGCCCAACTGTTTTGCCTGTGCCCTTTTCATTCTTCATTTAATACGTCCTCCGTCATTTCACCTGTTATGTTATCGGAAACAAACACCTTAAGCTTTTCCTTGGAGCTTTTTGGAAGGAGATATTCAAGCTCATCCTTTGCCTCTATGAAATCAACAATGGAAATATCAGAGGTGCAGTAATCTATAATTACAGAGAAGGTGTTATCTGCCGAATTAAAGCGTTCGGGAGTATAGAAGGCGTTAAAGGCTGCAACCACAATATCAGCATTTGCCTTTGCGCGATCATAGCCCTTGTTTGTTTCGCACAGATACTTCATATACTTGTGTGTTTTATCGGGTGACAAGGTGTTTTCACCACGGGTGAGCTCAAGGAACATATCGGGTGTGTCATATTCCACATCCTGAGAAATACGGAGCGTAATATCGCCCATAGAACGGAAGAAGGATTTATACCCTGTTTCCGTAAGAAGAGCATATTTGTCAATTGATATGCCGTAATACGTGTTGAGGGACTCAACAACTGACTTGATACCATTTGTAACAAGCAGGTTATCACGGGTTTTGCCTGTGGTGTTATCCTTAACCGTGCCGTCAATGGGAACAACACGAATGGTCTTTTCCCCAAGATTGACTGTGATTACGTTCATAAACAAGGACTCTTTACCGTCGTCGGAGGTTACGGCAACAAGGAATGTATGTGTGCCGTTATAAACAACAGAGTCTGCCTCGGTAGTTGTAACAACTGCGGTGGTTGTCTGATTATCCTGAACAAAAACGTTATTGAAGTCATAATTGAGAGAACGCCAGAACCATATCATTGAAAACGTGCCCAGAAGAATAACAAAGCAAATAAATGCAATTATGAGATTGCGGTTGCGTTTTTGGTTTCCGCGATTCTTTTTATCTAAATCAAGACCGTATCTTGCCACTTGATACACCTCGTTATATATAATGTAATAATATAGCTGGAGATAACTCCCCTATTAGTGTCCTACTGGGACATATATTATAAGTATAATAAATATATAAGAAAAAAACAAGGGGAAGAATTTTAAAATTGCAAATGGCAATTGGCAAATGGCAAATTGCGGAACTGCGTTTTGTGTTTTGCGCTTTGCACTTTGCGTTTTGCGTTTAAATTCTTGACTCCTTATTAAAAAAAGCACCTCTGAAGAGGTGCTTTTAATCATTTCGCATTAAATATTTCTCGGTAGAGCTTTGAGGCCTCCTGAATGGGGCCGTCATACACGATTTTGCCGTCCTTCATTACGATACCGCGCTTACAGAAGCTTTCAGCAACTGCAATCTGATGGGTAACGAAAAGGAGTGTAACGTTATCCTTATGTATAATTTCGTCAACCTTTTTCTGACACTTGTTACGGAAGGCAGCGTCACCAACGCTGAGTGCCTCGTCAACAATGAGAATTTCGGGACGGATGTTAACGTTAATTGCAAAGCCGAGACGTGCTCGCATACCGCTTGAATAAGTTCTTACGGGCTGGTCAATGTAATCATTGAGCTCGGAGAAGTCAATGATAGCCTCCTCAAGCTGAGCAATTTCAGAATCCTTAAGGCCAAGGATGTGACCCTTAAGATAAATATTCTGTCTGCCCGTGAACTCCATATCAAAGCCGCTTGTAAGCTCAAGAAGTGCACTTACTCTGCCGTTAACTTTAATTTCACCGCTTGTGGGGAAGGCAACACCGGTAATCATTTTAAGAACGGTCGATTTACCTGCGCCGTTCTTACCATAAAGCGCAACAGACTCGCCACGGTCAATGGTAAAGCTCATACCATCAACGGCATTTTTCTTTTTATATTTGATTTTCTTGAAGAATATACCAAGGAGCCTTTTACGTGTGCTTGAATAAAGCTTATAGGTCTTGGTAACATTATCAAAGCTGATAACTGTATTTTCACTCATAGCGGATAATCCTTTCATTACAGCACATCGGGAATTTCCTTGCGTAATTTTTTGTATGCCCACATTGACATAAGCGCCATAAGTGCATACCAGAACAGGAAGTAGAGGCAGCGCTTGGGCTGGTCAAAGAACCATGTTTCATATATAAAGCAGTTTCTGTAGCCGTAGCAAATGAAGGTTACGGGGTTAAGCATAAGTATGCTGTAAATGAGCTCGTTATCCTTAACGTTTTCAATATTCCAGAGAATACCTGAAAGCCAGAAAACTGCAATGTTAAGCGACTTAACAAGGTTTGCGAAGTCCTTGCTCATTGCAGAAACAAGACCTGCAAAAAGTGACCATGCGTTCATAAGCATAAACATCATCAGCATATACAAGGGAAGCTGAAGAAGATAGATTGACGGCGGATAGCCTGCAAACCAGAAAATGATAATAACAACAGCGCTTATAATTGCGTGAACAACAAGCTTTGAAAGGTTGTTGAAGGTGGGAATGGTTGTTACGGGATATTTCATCTTGGTAACAAGATAGCTGTATCGCCTGATACACTCGGTACCACCGGTAATTGCCTCACCCATAAAGAACCAGGGAACAATACCACAGATAAGCCACAATATGTAGGGCACACCCTCAACTGCACTGTTCTGTCGAAGGCCGATAGCAATAGCAAACCAATAAACAAAGATTGTAACGATTGGCTTGATAACCGCCCATGCCCAACCAAGGGCTGCGCCTGTGTAGGTCTTTTTAAGGTCTGCAATAGACAGCTTAAAAATCTGTGGCATATTGTCACGATGCTCGCGGATATTTACCGCGATAGCATCAATATAGCTCATAAAAAAGTTTTTGATTTTATTCAAGTAATCATCTCCAATAGAGGTGTATTATGCTTTATTCGGCAATCACAAGTGTGCCGTTGCTTTCGTCAATGGGGAAAAACACGGGCTTTTCCTGATATGATATATTGGGGCAATGAAGCGTAAGCCTTAACTGACCGTCAAGCCCCTCAAAAAGCATACCGTGGCCGCCATTTTCTGTAAACAATGGCTCAAGGTGCGACCATTCACCACCGATTGTCCCGTCAGATGACTTCGCAACAAGCTGAAGATACCTGTCAGAAACAGTTGACCATATCATAACAAGCTCGCCTGTGCTGAGGCGGTACATAAAGGGGCCGTCTGTAACGTTGTGGCACTCCTGTGTTGCCTCACGCTTGAGATATGAAGCTGCATCAAACATAAACACGGGCTCGCCTACTGCGTGAGTAAGGTCACTACTCAGCTCAACGTAGCAAACGGTGCCGTTGAGAATCTGTGTGTGCTCGTGACAAAAAACACAGTAGTATTTGCCGTTTTCCTCATAGAGTGTACCATCGAGGCACTCCCAACCATCGGGGGTAAGCGAATTCATTGAATGGGGCTTGAACTGACCATCAGGTGTATCACTTACGAGAATATGTGTACCCCTTAAGCCGTCCGCCTTGGTAAAGGTAGCAAGCATATAAAATCTGTCACCCACCTTATGTACCTCGGGTGCCCAGTTTACTTCGGTATTGAAGCCGTATTTCGGTGAGTTAAAAACCTCGATAGGCTCAGACCAATTTTCTAAATCGGTGCCCACATAAACATCAAACCCTGCAGTTTTGCAACCAAAGTTTGCTGCCCTTGTGCCGTACATATAATATTTCCCGTCGTGCACGAGAACGAATGGGTCACGGATATTTATATCGCAATTTTTCATATCAATTAACTCTTTCGCCGTTTTTGTACTGAAGTATGGTAACACGCTTCTGGAACTGACAGACAACCTCGTAGTTTATGGTGTCGGTAAGCCCTGCAAGCTCCTCGGCAGTGATTTCATTGTCGCCATCCTTACCAAGGATAACAACCTTGTCACCAACTGACACGTTGGAAAGATGGGTGACGTCAACCATGAGCTGATCCATACACACTCTGCCTATAACAGGTGCAAACTCTCCATTTATCAGCACCCTGCCCTTATTGGACAAGCACCTTGAATAGCCGTCGGCATAGCCGATGCAGACTGTGGCAATCCTTGTAACGTCCTTTGTGAAGTAGGTGTGGCCGTAGCTGACACCACTACCTGCAGGAACCTCCTTAACGTGGATTACGTGGCTGACAATTTTCATGGCAGGCTTAAGTGAAACCGTGCCGTCATTAACGAACTCATCGGGATACAAGCCGTAAAGGATAATGCCGATGCGAACCATATTGAACATTTCATCACAGGTGATGATACCTGCGCTGTTGCAAAGGTGCTTGATTGGGATTATCATTCCCCTGCCCTCAAGAGCCTTTATGAAATCCTTAAACACCTGAGTTTGCTTTTCGGTGGTTGACCTGTCCGCACAATCGGCACAGGCATAGTGACTGAAGATGCCCTCAATATAAATATTGGGCAAGTCGTTTATTCTTTTAACAACCTCAACGCTTTCTGCATTGCAGAAGAAGCCGATGCGCGACATACCTGTATCTACCGCGATGTGAACACGTGCGATTTTGTTCAGCTTTACCGCCGCGCGGGAAAGTGCAACTGCATCGTCATAGTTGAATATTGTTTGTGTAAGCTCATTGTTAATGAGTGTTTCGTAAAGATAGGGCGAGGTATATGAAAGCACAAGAATTGGCTTTTCAACCCCTGCCTCACGCAGCTCAACTGCCTCGTTAAGCTCCGCAATGCCGAAATAATCCACCTTGGACTGAACAGCCTTGGCAACACCCACGGCACCGTGGCCGTAAGCATCTGCCTTGACAATGGCAAGTGATAAAACGCCCTCAGGGAGCTTGTTGTTTATTTCATTAAGGTTATGCCCGATAGCGTCCAAATCAACGTGGGCATAGGTTCTGTAATATTCCTGATTAGTATTATTCATATCAATATCACTTCTCGCCCATTAGGGCATACTTCTAAATATATGTGTTACTATACCACATTCTGTTAAAATAAACAATAGTTATCGGCTTTTTAATGGTGACAAAAAATCTTTTAATATTTTATTCATTATTTTTTACTTGTTAATTAACATTATATATGATATATTATTAAATGTATTATTTTGCGATATTTTCATCATATAAAGGCGGAACAAATGGAAAAACTTATTGATGCCGTTTATGCGGCTGTCGCTTTTCTTGGAAATCTTCCCAAGAGCATTTTTAGCGCTGTATTTTCGTTCATCGGAAGGCTGTTAACGAAGGTGCTTGAGCGCATCAGAAAATTCAATAAAAAGTCCTTTTCATCACACAAGGTGTTTGCCCGCAGGGCGATTATCTGTGTAATTGTAATAGCGGTAATCTGCTCGGCAACCGTCATCGGCTTACATAACAGCCTTAAGATTTCTGCAACTGCACTTAAGGTTGACGGCAGAGTTATCGGTTACGCTGCCACACCTGAGGATGCAGACCTTGCAAAGGCACTTGCGATTGAGTCACTTGGCAGCAACGGCTACAAGCCTGTGGAAAATGCAGACACCCGCACAGAGGCAAGCAACGTTAAGAATGCTGAAACACTTGCAGCGGCAATTGTTGACACCTTCAAAAAGGACCTTACCCCTGTTTCAGAGGTTTACGTTAACGGCGCACTTCTTTGCGCGGTTGAGGATGGTCAGGGTGCCCGCGAGGCTATTGCAGAGGCATTTGCAAATGCAAATAAGGTTTATCCCACATCAGCGGTAAGCTTTGCAGAAAGCGTTACAATAAAGCCTGCATACTACACAGACGACAAGCCCACAATCACCGTGGACAAGCTCAAGGGACTGCTTGCAAAGAGTGACACCCTGCAGATAAGACACGCTGAGTGCAAGCAGGACGTCACCATCAAAACCTACGAAACAGTTGAAATCCAGACAAACCAGCTCTTCCTTGGTGACAGTCGCATTAAGCGTTCAGGTCAGAATGGCGCAGAGTATAAAATCAGCCTTGTTACAAGCATTGGCGACAAGGAGCAACTTTCCGAGCAGCGTATGAGTGTGCCCATCAAGGAGCCTGTTCCCCAGATTATTGAAAAGGGTATCCGTGCAGAGAGCCTTGTTATGGAAACCTACACAGTTATGCAGACACTCGGCGTTTTCGTTTGGCCTGCAGTTGACCTTTATGAGGTTACCTCCCCCTTCGGTATCAGAAGCCTTGGCAACCACAAGGGTATTGATATTTCGGGCAAAAATGCTTCGGGCTGTCTTGTTGTTGCAGGCGCTTCAGGTGTTGTTACCGAGGCAGGCTACAACTCAGGCGGCTACGGCAACTACGTAAAAATCAACCACGGCAACGGAATTGAAACACTCTACGCCCACATGCTTGACAACTCACTTGCAGTAAGTGCCGGTGACATTGTGCAAAAGGGTCAGGTTGTTGGTCAGGTTGGTAACACAGGCTATTCCTTCGGTGCTCACCTCCACTTTGAGGTGCGAATCAACGGTGTTAAGGTTGACCCCGCCCCCTACCTTGGCTTGGAGCCCGGTCAAAAGGGTATGGTAAGGTAACGTCTATGAACATTACAATTATTGCCTTAGGCAAGCTAAAGGAAAAATATCTGCGCGACGCGGTGGATGAATATGCCAAAAGGATTTCGGCATACGGCAAGCTTGACATTGTTGAGCTTAACCCTGTAAGGCTTTCAGACAACCCCTCGCAGACTGAAATTAACAACGCACTCACCAAAGAAGCTGAGGATATCAAAAAGAAAATCCCCAACAACAGCTATGTTTTTGCTCTGTGCATTGAGGGTAAGGAAAAGTCAAGTGAGCAATTCGCAAAGGCTATTGACACCGCTGTGCTCAACGGAAAAAGCAGCCTTGTGTTCATAATCGGCAGCTCATTTGGTATGTCAGATGAAATAAAATCACTTGCGGATTTCAAGCTTTCATTCTCACCCATGACCTTCCCCCATCAGCTTATGAGGGTTATGCTTCTGGAGCAGATTTACAGAGCATTTCAGATAAACACCAACGGTAAATACCACAAATGAGGTAATATTATGGCAATGTGCGATATGTGTGAAAATTATAGGTATGACGAGGACCTTGAGGAATACTACTGTGACATTGAATTAGACGAGGATGAATACCTTAAATTCCTTACCTCCTCAAACGATGCCTGCCCTTACTTCAGGGCGGATGATGAATACCGCATAGTGCGAAAGCAAAATTAAACAAAAAGCAAAACGTTGCAGGAACTTAATCCTGCAACGTTTTTTTCTTGTATTTTTTAATAACAACAAAATAGAAAATCAAGGACAAAACAGTAGCGGTTGTCCAACCAATTGGCCACGATACCCATATACCCTGATAGCCGAAGTCAGGAGAAAGTATAAAGGCAAGTGCCACACGAAGGAGCAAATCGGTAAAGGTTGCAACCATAAACAGCTTCATTGTACCTGTGCCACGAAGAATTCCGTCACCTACAAGCTTAACACCAATAAAGCAATAGAAGGGTGCAACGGTTTTCAGGAAGGCTGTACCTGCCTTTATGGCTGCTACACTTCCGTCACCCTCCATAAACACCTTTATAAGGGGCTCGTTAAAGCCAAGGTACGCAAATGCAAACACACAGCCTGTCACTATTACCATAAGGGAGCCGTATTTCATACCCTCACTTATTCTGCGGTGCTTGCCTGCGCCAACGTTTTGTGCGGTGAAGCCTGAAACACCGTTACCAAAGGTGCACAGGGCATTTATTGTGAACGTATTGAGCTTTATTGCAGCAGAATAGCCTGCCACAACCGACGAGCAGAAGCCGTTAATGAGCTTCTGAATAAACACGTTGCCCACAGAAACAAAGCTTTGCTGCAAAACGCTTGGTATGGATATACGAGCCATTTTCCGCAATATACCAAAGGAAAACAGCTTTACCCTTCCGTCGGTTTCAAGGCGTTTAAGATACTTTATAAGCGTTAGTG